>NZ_JBNHGL010000046.1:0-18943 GCF_059091245.1 Arthrobacter sp. Y3225116 | reverse complement strand
TTTGCCTTGGCATCGACGGCGAGGGTGGCGGATTCGGCGATGGACGCAATGCGCCGGGAGACGCGGGCGTTGGCAGGCATGGGGTTCCCGTCTTCAGAACCTGGAAGGCTCGGTGCAAGTAGCCAGGGATGAGATCCAGCGCGAGTTGCTCACTTGCCAGATTGAAACTGCCACCGCGGTCTGCTCCACGCTCACCGAGGCCGAGGAGTCACTGCTCAACTTCCGCCGCGAGCTCGATGCCGCCGCCCGGAAGACCGGCGTGCGCGCCGCGGCCACCGGCACGGCCCCGCGGATCCAGGACGACTACCCGGAGGTCACGGACAAGGAGCGCTACCACCAGCTCAAGGCCAGCGCGAAGGGCATCGTGGCCGACCAGTTCGTCAACGGCCAGCACGTGCATGTGTCGGTCCCCGACAAGGAGGCCGGCGTGCAGGCCTTGAACCGGATCAGGCCGTGGCTGCCGGCGGTGGTGGCGCTGGGCGCCAACTCACCCTACTGGCTGGACCGGGACAGCGGGTTCGGCAGCTGGCGGATCGTCCACTACCGCCGCTGGCCCATCCAGGGCTGCGCGCCGGTTTTCCGCGACGCTGCCGACTACGAGCGCCGGATCCAGCGCCTGGTCGACTCCGGCGTGGTCATCGACCGGGGCGTCATCACGTGGCTGGCACGGCTGTCCGACCGCTACCCCACGCTCGAAGTCCGTGCCGCCGACGTGCAGCTCGAGGCCCAGGACTCCGTGCTGATCGCGGCGGTTGTCCGCGGACTGATCTCCACGGTGCTGACCGATGAGGCTTCCTCCCGGTCCTTCCTGCAGCCCGAGCCGGAGCTTCTGGACGCCGCCGTCTGGCAGGCCGGGCGGCAGGGCCTGTCCGACCGGTTGGTGGATCCGGAGTCGGGCGTGCTGCTGCCGGCGCGAGATGTGGTGGGCATGCTGCTGCGCTACATTCGGCCCGCCCTCGAGGAAGAGGGCGACTCGGCGTGGGTGGATGCCAGCATCGAACGGCTCTTCGCCACGGGCACCGGCGCCGACCGGCAGCGCAGGGCCATGGAATCCGGCGGGCTGCCGGCGCTGATGGACCTGTATGCCTCGTCCCTGACCGCGGAGCCATAGCCCGCGGCGCACTGGTCCTCAGGCGCACTGGTCCTCAGACGGGCGGCGGGCTTTCCGGCCCCGACCTGCCGCCCGCCGCAGCCGGCGGCGCGAGCAGGGGTGCCATGAGGTTCATGATCCTGGCCGACGGCTCCACCCCATATTCCTTGCGGAGCCGGGACCTGAAGGCCTCGAACGCCCGCAGCGCCTGGGCATGGTTGCCCTCGGCGATCTGCGCCTGAAGCAACAGCCGCTGCGCGCTTTCGCGCAGCGGCTCAAGGGCGATGGCGATTCCCGCTGCGTCCGTGGCCCGGTCGATCTCGCCGCGCTCCAGATACTCGCCGGCGAGGCGTTCCAGGGCCTTCAGTCTCAGCTGCCTCCACCGTTCCTGCTCGGCCATGACCCAATCCTCATACCATCCGGGCAGCAGTTCGGCCGTGCGCAGCAGGTCGAGCATGGCCGGCCGCTGGCGGCCCCCGCGGCCCCCGTGGAGGGCGGCCAGTCGTCGGCGGACTTCGTGAACGTCCACACTGACGTCCGGGGCGAGTGCCAGCGGATCCCTGCTCTCTTCCAGCAGTCCAGGCAACTGGTGGGAAATCATCCAGATCGCCTCCCGCAGGCTGCCCGCCGCCTGCCTCTCCGAACTGTCCGGCCACAGCAGGCCGGCCAGAAACGCGCGTGGCTCGCTGCCATGAAGGGCCAGCGCGGCAATCAGGCGCTGCTGCCGGATGGTGACCCTGACGGGAATTTTTCCCTGGCGGATCTGCCATCCGCCCAAGAGTCGGACCTCCCACAGGCGTTCTGTCGCCGTCATTTCCGTGCCCTCCCCCAAGGGCATAAATGGCCCCCGAGCCACTGCCCCGCTTCTCCCCGATTCCAGCTTCCCACCGTGTGCAACGTTGTCAACGCGGAGAAAGCATGCATCCGGAAACGGATCTGATGGCCGTCACGTGATAACGCCGCGGTGACGGCGGACCGGGCGCCGGCGGGCTTCGGCCGCGGATGGGAACCGATCCCTCAGCCCCGTTCCGGCTGATGCCGTTGCCCCTCGTCGGCGCCGGTCCGCCCGGTAACGCACGCGTAACACCGGACGTCGTCCAATTTGATAAGGGCCCGTCGTCGGCACCTAAATCGACACTACTGCCCAACCCATTGTCGGCTCCCGAGGCGAGGAGGACTGCCATGGCGGCACATGCGCACTTCCCCGCGCCCGCCCGGGAGACGCACGCCGCCTGCGCCTTCCTGGTACAGGTTGTCCGGCCACCGGCACAGCGGGAAGTGGCATGAGCGCTCCGGCAGGGCGCAGGGCCCGGCGGCGCCTGACCGAGACAGGCCACCGGCCGAAATCCTCCGGCCCCGCCGGGGCTGCCAGCACCATCCTCACCGGCGCCCCCGGCAATGGAAGGGTACGTTGGCACGACGGGGACAGGCTGGAACGGCTTTTCGAGGACCGCTGCGACGAACTGCGACGCGACGGCGTGGGGGGACGGCTCGCCGTCGACGGCGTCGGGTCGTCGCTGACCTACGATCAACTCGACGCCCGGGCGAACCAGCTTGCGCGGTACCTGATCTCGCGCGGCACGCGGGCGGGCGACCGGATCGCGCTGCTCTTTGACCAGCCAACCCGGTCCTACACGGCCATCCTGGCGGTATTGAAGGCCGGTGCCGCATATGTCCCGCTCGACGCCGGCTACCCCTCCGACCGTCTCGCCTACATTGTCGAGGATGCCGGCGTGAGGCTTGTCCTGTCGCTGTCCCACCTTCGTGACCGGATGCCCCCAACGGGTGCGACCATCCTCTGCCTCGACGAGGAGGACCCGCTGGTGGCCGTGCAGGATTCCTCGCGCCTGCCCCGGGGAGAACAGGCGGGGCCCCCGGGCGATCTGGCCTACATCATCTACACCTCCGGCTCGACAGGCCGCCCCAAGGGTGTGGCCATCGACCATCCCAGCATCTGCAACTTCGTGCTCGTGGCAGCCGAAGCCTACGGCTATCAGCCGACGGACCGCGTCTACCAAGGGATGACGATCGCCTTCGACTTTTCGGTGGAGGAGATCTGGGTCCCGTGGATGGTGGGTGCAACCCTGGTGCCCAAGCCCGGCGGCGTCAGCCTGCTTGGCATGGAACTGGGCCAGTTCCTGCGGGACCAGCGGGTGAGCGCCATGTGCTGCGTTCCAACGCTGCTGGCCACCCTCGACGAGGACCTGCCCGACCTGCGGTTCCTATTGGTCTCCGGCGAGGCCTGTCCGCGTGACCTCATTACCCGGTGGCACCGTCCCGGCCGGAGGTTCCTGAACGTCTACGGTCCAACGGAGGCAACCGTCACTGCGACCTGGGACGCGGTCCATCCGGACAAACCGGTGACCCTGGGCGCTCCCCTGCCCACGTACTCGGTGGTGATCCTTGATCCGGACGAACCGCGAGCGCTGCCGCCGGGTGAACTGGGCGAAATCGGGATCGCCGGGATCGGGCTGGCCCGCGGATACATCAACCGCGACGACCTGACCGAGCGGGCCTTCATGCATGACTTCCTTGGCATCGATAACAATCCCTCGGGCCGGATCTACCGCTCGGGCGACCTGGGGCGGTTCACCGAGAGTGGAACCATCGAGTACCACGGCCGGATCGATACGCAGGTCAAAGTCCGCGGTTACCGCATCGAACTTACCGAAATCGAGTCCGTCCTGCTGCAGGTGCCCGGCATCGCCCAGGCGGTAGTGAGCACCTACGAGCCAGCCCCCGGACTCGTGGAGCTGGTTGCCTACTACACGCTGCGCCAGGACACCGCGGCGGTCGACGAGGCAAGCATCGCCGAAAAACTGAGCGAGACCCTGCCCGGCTACATGGTCCCGGCCTACCTCGAACGCTGCGCCGAAATCCCCGTCATGCCCAGCGGCAAGGCCGACCGGAAGAAGCTGCCGCAGCCCAGCAAACCCCGGCTCGCCGGCGGCACTCACGAGTACAGCGCACCGGTAACGGAGGCAGAGGAAATACTGGCCGGTTGCCTCGCGGGGGTTCTGGGGGTGGAGAAAGTCTCCGCCACGGCACACTTTTTCAACGATCTCGGCGCCAATTCGCTGCTCATGGCCAATTTTTCGGCCGCCGTCCGGCGCCGGGCCGCGCTGCCGCCGGTGGCCATGCAGGACATCTACCAGCATCCGACCGTCCGCCGGCTCGCCGTCGTCCTCTCGGCTGCGCAGGCCGCGGCCGCCGAGCTGTCAGGACCCGGGGCGCGCGAGACGGAGCCGGCCCTGCGGCCGTCGCCCAGCGCCCTCCGGCACATCTTGTGCGGCGTGGCGCAGCTGATGTTCTTCCTGGGCTACACGACCTACGCTGCCTCTTTGCTCGTCATGTCGTTCGTTTGGGTTTCCGAAGGAACCAGCCTGATCGACATGTGGCTGCGATCCGTCGGACTCGGCGCCGCCATGTTCCTGCTACTGTCCATCACTCCGATTGTCCTGAAATGGATCCTGGTAGGCCGCTGGAAGCGTCAGGACATCCCCCTGTGGGGCTGGGCCTACATCCGGTTCTGGGTCGTCAAAACGCTCAACCGGAGCAATCCCCTCGTCTTGTTCGTCGGCTCGCCCCTTTACGTTCTCTACCTCCGGGCGCTCGGGGCAAAGATCGGCAAGGGCGTCGCCATTTTCTCCCGCATGGTGCCCGTGTGCACCGATCTGGTCAGCATCGGCGACGGCACGGTCATCCACAAGAATTCATTCTTCCTCGCCTATCGCGCCCGCAGCGGCGTCATCGAAACGGGCACGGTAACGCTGGGCCGCGATGTCCTGGTGTCGCAAAAGACGACGCTGGACATCGACACAGCCATGGGCGATGGCGCTCAGCTGGGCCATGCGTCCTCGCTGCAGACAAGCCAGGCGATACCGGACGGTCAGCACTGGCACGGCTCCCCCGCGGTCCCAACGGAAACGAACTACCTCAGGGTTCCGCCGGTACGCTGCAGCACCCGCCGCAGGGTCGTTTTCACGCTGTTGCAGCTTTTCAACCGGCTGGTCCTGGTCGCGCCGGTCGGGCTCATCGGCCTGTCAGCGCTGCTGCCGCCCTACCTGGACAGCGAACACCTGAAAATGGACAATCCGTTCTTCTACCTCGACACCCTGCTCATCACCCTGACTTTGTTCCTTGCCTCCTTCTTCGGCGGCCTCATCGCGATCCTGACCATCCCCCGGCTCCTGAACCTCGCCCTCAAGCCCGACAAGGTCTACCCGCTGTACGGCGTGCATTTCACGCTCCAGCGGATGGTTGCCGGGATGACGAACGTCAAGCTGTACAAGGATGTTTTCGGCGACAGCTCGTACATCGTGCACTACCTGAAGGCACTGGGCTACGACCTCGGCAAGAAGGTGGAGCAGACAGGGTCGAACTTCGGCCCCGAGGTGTCTCACGATTCGCCCTACCTGAATACCATCGGATACGGGACCATGGTCTCCGACGGCCTGAACATGATGAATGCCGATTACTCGAGCACGTCGTTCCGGCTGTCCCGTGTCAGAATCGCGGGCCGCAACTTCCTGGGAAACGACCTCACCTTCCCCCTCGAGGCCCGGGTTGGCGAGAACGTTTTGTTGGCAACCAAGGTCATGATCCCGATCGACGGCCCGGTCCGGGAGAATACCGGCTTGCTGGGATCCCCGCCGTTCGAGATTCCGCGCTCCGTTCAGCGGGACGGCCGGTTCGATGAACTGAAGATCGAAGAGGCGAAGAACCGGCGCCTGCCGGCCAAGAACCGCCACAATATCGGGTCCATGGGAATCTTCCTCGGTGTGCGCTGGTTCCTGTTTTTCTCCGGAACACTCATCGCCGCAGCCTCCGCAACAATCTACGATGAATTCGGCGCGTTGGCGGTAGCCCTTGGAACGTTGGGCTTCGTTATATACCTCGTCCTGCTGACCGTCCTCGTCGAGCGCCTGGTGATGGGCTTCCGCAGGCTGAAGCCGCAGTACTGCTCGATCTACGACCCGTACTTCTGGCACCACGAACGTCTGTGGAAGATGCTCGCCACCCCACCCTTTAACGGCACGCCCTTCAAATCAATCGTCTGGAGGATGCTCGGCGTCAAGGTGGGCAAGCGTCTTTACGACGCCGGCTGCAACATCCCCGAGAAAACACTTGTCTCAATCGGCGATGACTGCGCCTTGAACGAAGGCACAGCCCTCCAAGGCCACTCGATGGAAGACGGTACGTTCAAGTCGGACTACATCACGGTGGGAAACCGGTGTTCCTTCGGCGTCGAGTCCTTCGTCAATTACGGCGCAAGGGTAGGCGACGGCGTCTCACTCGAGGCCGACTCGTTGCTCATGAAGGGAGAAGACGTGCCGGAGAACGCCATCTATGCCGGCAACCCGGCCCGCGACACGACGGACACCGCCAGACCCAGGCGGTTGACCGGCGCGGCGCAGGGTTGATGAAGTAAACGGGCGCGGACCAGTGTGCCCGGCGCTGGCGCACGGCACGAAGTTGCTGCAGCCGGACTCACGGTCCATGGTGGTAGGTGATGATTACCAGACGCGAAGCAGCCCAGTTCCTCGATATCCCACAGGAGATGGCGAAACGCCACGGGATCCCCTCCCGCATCTCCGAGGAGGAACTCGCCGCGATGGACGCGGACCCACCGGCCTGGTTGGCCCAGTCGCGCGCCAACCGGACGGGCAAGCGGCCCGTCTGGACACCGCTGCGGTGCTTCATTTGCGGCTTTACCGAGTCTGCCCGGCCGAAGAAATGGTGGCCCGAATTCACCTATGTCTACTGCCGGCACCATGATCCCGGGGAGCTACCCGCGCCGCCCGCGGGATGGGTCCGCAGCGAGTATGACGGCATCGGCACCAGGTTCACCGGAATCGTCGACGTGGCGCTTCCCGGCGACTGACCCCTGGGGGCGGGCGACCGGCTGGGCGAGAGGCTGAGAACAAGGCCTTTCGCCACCGGTTCCAACGCCGAACTCGGCCGGCCCTCCTGCCTGCACGCAGAGGGGCGGCCTCCCCGCAGGGAGGCCGCCCCCGATGGCGGAGCCGGCGGGATTACTCGTCTTCGCCGACGCCCTTCTCAGCGGCCTTAGCCGCCTTCCACACGGCCTTTCCTTCGGCCTTGGCTGTCTTCCAGTCGGCCTTTCCTTCAGCCTTGACGGCCTTCCAGTCTGCGCTTCCCTCCGCCTTGGCGGACTTCCACGCGGCATCAGCCTCGGCCTTCGCCGACTTCCACGCGGCGTCGGTTTCGGCCTTAACGGCCTTCCACGCGTGGGTCGGCTCCTCAACCGGGGCCGGGGCCGGCTCTTCCACGACAGGCTCCTCAATGGGGGCCGGTGCAGGCTCCTCCTCCACCGGAGCCGGTTCCTCGACCGGAACCTCCTCTACCGGCTCCTCCCCGGGGACAGGCTCGACGGGCTCTTCACCCTCGTCCCCGACCGGGGCTTCGTCCTCGACCGGTGCCGGGGCAGCCGGCTCCTCAGCCGGGGTTTCCTCGGCGGGAACGTCCTCGACGACCGGTTCAGCTTCCTCGACCGGGGCCGGCACGATGGTTACGTCCTCGGCCGTGATGGCCACGAGCGAATCCTGTGTTTCGTGAGCAGAAGCGGCTCCTGCGCCTCCGGCAGTCACCACGCCTGCGACGAAGACTCCAGCAGCCAGCTGCCGTGCCTTGGTTTTAGCAAACGATGACATGTGTTGCTCCAATCGTTGGGGATGTTGCAACTTAATCGTTACATCCGGAGCCGGCGGGCTTGCAAGCGGAAGGGGGCGAAAAGTCACCGATTGGCCCCCAAACCGGACTCGGGTCTTTACAAGGTTGTGGGGCGCCCGTCAGACTACGCTCGGCCGGGCGAGGGACTATCTGCGACCGGGCGAGAGACGATCCAGGCGGGCGAGAGGCGATTCAGGCGCCGGAAAAAGGTGCTGTAACACCGGAGGATAATCGTTACACTGAGTCGCGTGGGCGCAACGTCGCATTCCGTCCGTCCTGCACCAACACCCCGGGACCCCGCCCGTAAGGATGACACCCATGCCTTCGCCCCTGCCCCGCCGCCTCCTCGCCGGACTGGCCTCGTTCACCGCCGCCGCCGTCCTTGGCGCAACGCTCTCAGCCCTGCCGGCCTCGGCCACCGATGAGTCCGACCTGCCTCGCGCCGCGTCCAAGTACCTGCCTCCCCGCGACATGCCGACCGACCGGTTCATCGTGAAGTTCACGGACAAGGCCGGAGGCAGCTCCGCCGGTAGGGGAAAAGCCTACGGGCGTACCGCCAAGAAGCTGGGCGTCAGCGTGAGGGAACTGCGCGGCACCGCCACCGGGGCCCGGGTGATCAGCACCGGCAAGGCCCTCACAGACGCTGAGGCCAAGCACCTGGTGGCCCTGCTTGAGGCGGATCCGGCCGTCGAATTCGCAGAACCTGATCAGCGCATGCAACCCTCGACCGCCCCGAACGACGAGCACTACGGCCTTCAGTGGGACCTTTTCGAGGACAAGGCCGGGATGAGCGTGCCGGCAGCCTGGGAGGTCAGCCGCGGCGATGGCATCACCGTCGCCGTCGTCGACACGGGCATCACCGATCACAGCGACCTTAACGCGAACGTGCTGCCCGGCTACGACATGATTTCTCACCCCGCCTTTGCCCGAGATGGCGACGGCCGGGACGCCGACCCCCGGGATGAAGGCGACTGGTACGACGTCGGCGATTGCGGGTCCGACGACTCCTCAGACTCCTCCTGGCACGGCACCCACGTTGCCGGCACCATCGCCGCCGTCACCGGCAATGGGCAAGGAGTCGCAGGCGTCGCCCCCGGCGCGAAGATCCTGCCCGTCCGCGCCCTTGGAGCGTGCTGGGGCTACATGTCGGACATCGCCGACGCCGTCATCTGGTCGGCCGGAGGCAACGTCCCAGACGCCCCGCTCAATGCCAACCCGGCCCGTGTCATCAACCTGTCGCTCGGCGGCTCCGGGCAGTGCTCCGCCACCTTCCAGTCGGCGGTGAACCATGCCGTGAACGCCGGCTCCGCGGTCGTGGTGGCGGCCGGCAACGAGAACCAGGATGCCTCCCTGTCCACCCCGGCGAACTGCGGGAACGTCATCACCGTAGCGGCCAGCGGGCGCGAGGGCAACCGCGCCCCCTATTCGAACTTCGGGACCACGATCGACGTAACCGCCCCCGGCGGCGACGGGAGCACCGGAGCGGGCAACGGCATCGCCTCCACCTACAACCAGGGCACAACCGCCCCAGGCGCCGAGGGCTACACCTACCTCCAGGGCACGTCAATGGCCGCACCGCACGTCGCCGGCATAGCCGCCCTCATCCTTGCCGTACGTCCGAATTGGACGCCGGCGCAGATCGAAGACCAGCTCAAAAGAAAGTCCCGCCCACTTCCCGGTACCTGTGCCGAAGGATGCGGAGCCGGGCTGGTCGACGCCGCAGCGTCCCTCGACTTCCGCCCCGCCCCCTACGGTCCCCCGAAAATCTCAGGAGTCATGCGCGTCGGCAGCGTCCTGTACGGCACCCAGGGCGACTGGGGGCCGGAACCGGTCAGCGTCGCCTACCAGTGGTACCGCAGCGGAAACCCTGTCCCCGGAGGCACAGACCGCACCTACCCCCTGACCGGCGCCGACGCCGGACACACTTTTACCCTGAAGGTCCACGCGACCAAGGACGACTACGCTGCCAGCAATACCTCCGCCACGACGCCCCGTATCGCCGAAGGCGTCTTGGCCGGATCCGCACCGACGATCAGCGGAACCCGCAAGGTCGGCTACGCATTGACCGCGGCCCCGGGCAACTGGACTGCCGGCACAACCTTTGCCTACCAGTGGTACCGGTCCGGGACGGAAATCAGCGGGGCCACCGCCAGCCGGTACGTCCTCACCGCGGCCGACGCCGGGAAACACCTGACCGTCCGCGTCACCGGCGCCGCCCCGGGCTACACAACCGCGGCCGTGACATCCGCTTCCAGCGGGCCCATCGCCTACCGCACCCTCGCCGGGGCGGTCCCCACGGTCACCGGAACGAAGAAGGTCGGCCACAGGCTGACCGCCAGTGCCGGGACATGGACCTCGGGCACCACCTTGAAGTACCAGTGGTACCGCGGCACCACAGCGATCTCACGGGCGACGGGCCGCACCTACGTCCTCACCGGCTCCGACGCCGGCAAGCAGATCTCCGTCCGGGTGACCGGATCCAAGAGCGGCTACACCAGCCTGAACCGTTACTCGGCCAAGACGTCTGCGATTGCCAAGGGCACCCTGCGCACGTCCGCACCGGTCATCAAGGGCACGCTGCGGCCGGGCTACACGCTGACCGCGTATCCGGGCATCTGGACGGCGGGCACCACTTTGAAGTACCAGTGGTACCGCTCCGGCACGGCCATCCGCGGCGCCACCGGCAAGACCTACCGGCTCACCGCCACGGACCGCTACGACACGATCAAGGTGCGGGCCACCGGGTCCAAGACCGGCTACAACACGGCCAACAGGTACTCGCTCTCCACCGCACGCCTTCGATAGCGCGAGCCTGCCCGCTTCGCCGTCGTCGGCAGATGCCGGAGTATCGGCACAACGTTAGTGCCCGACACGAGGGTAGAGGCAGCGCGTGCCATGCATCACAATGGTCGTACACGCGGAGCGACAACGATCCGGTTCCCTGCCTGAGCACCTACGGGGCGTTCTGCACCTAAAGGAGTTTTTATGTCTGCAGTTCGAGCAGGCCGTGTGCTGGTGGTCGATGATGAGGTCACTTTAGCCCGCGTGGTGGAAAAGTACTTGCGAAAGTTCGGGCTGGAGGTGTCGGTGTGCCACGACGGGGCGAAGGCGGTGGAGGCGGTGCGGGCTTTCACTCCGGATGTTCTGGTACTGGATCTGGGCCTGCCGGGGCTGGACGGTATCGAGGTCTGCCGACGGGTGCGTATGTTCTCCGACTGCCACGTATTGATGCTCACAGCCCGGGATGATGAGGTGGACAAGGTCATGGGGCTGTCGGTGGGGGCCGATGACTATATGACAAAACCGTTCAGCCAGCGTGAACTACTGGCCCGGGTGCAGGCGAGGTTGCGCCGGATGCATCAACTCGACGCGGCACCCCGAGCCGAGCCACCGTCGGTCGATCGGACCGTGACGATAGGGAATCTTGTGGTGGACCGTGCCGCACGCCAGATCCACGTGGACGGGGAACCGGTACCGTTCACTCGGATCGAGTTCGATCTGCTAACCGCCTTGGTAGAGCACCCCGGGCAGGTGCTAAGCCGTCGGCAGCTGGTCGACATGATCTGGAACGCCGAGTGGAACGGGGACGAGCACCTCGTGGACGTCCACATCGGGCGGATCCGCAAGAAGCTCAGCGATCCTCCCGCTGCTCCCCGGTTCATCCATACGGCCCGCGGGGTCGGGTACCGGATCGGAGATGGACGATGACGAACGCTTCCGCCCCTACCGTGCCTTCCTGGCAACCGCTGACGCTGAGATTGATGTTGGCGCAGGCCTTGGTGCTGCTGGTGGGGCTGGTCGTCACGCTCGCGACGGTTTCGTGGTTCGGCCCGTCGATGTTCTCCCGCGAGCTGGCGGTGTCCGGCCATGCCGAGGAAGCGGCGCTAGTGGGTGAGGAAATCCTGCAGGACGCCTTCCGAAAGGTCAGCTTCGGTGCCGTGATTGTCGGGGGGCTACCGGCCCTTTTTGTCGCTGTATTGTTCAGCTTCTACCTCTACCGGACGATTGGCCGATCGCTGACGGCGTTCAGCTCTGCCGCCGAGCGGGTGGCCTCGGGCGACTACCAGGTCCAGCTCGCATCGCCGGGATTGGGCCCGGAGTTCGATACCCTTGCGTCCTCGTTCAGTGATATGGCCGCCCGGCTTTCGGCGGTGGACACTACGCGGCGCCAGATGCTGGCCGATCTGGCTCATGAGATGCGTACCCCGCTGGCCAGCATCAAGGCTCATGTGGAGGCGGTTGAAGACGGGGTGCTGGAGATGGATGAGGAGACTACCAGCATTCTGTACTCCCAAACCGGCCGGCTCGAACGGTTGGCCGGTGACATCCGGCTGCTGGCCCAGGCCGAACAAGGTCTCGTGCATCTCCAATTGGCTGCGGAGTATCCAGCGGAGGTGGTCGCCGAGGCGATCGCCTCGGTACAGCAGGAAGCCGCGGCCAAGGACATCACGCTCAGCACCACCACGTCCGGACTGGACACAGGGCCAGTGCTTATGGACCGGGAGCGAATCGGCCAGGTGCTGGGCAATCTGCTGGTTAATGCACTGCGCCATACCCCTGCTAAAGGGAAGATTACGGTGCACACCTACTTCGCCCCGGACGCGGTGACAATCGCTGTAACCGACACCGGGGACGGGATCCCACCGGAACATCTGCCGCATGTCTTCGACCGGTTCTATCGTGCCCGCGCCGGGAGGGAGTCCGGTCCCGGATCGGGTCTGGGACTGTCGATCAGCAAGGCACTGGTCGAGGCCCATGGTGGGAGACTCCAGGCCAACAGCGCCGGTGTGGGCCGCGGAGCGAGCTTCGAACTGCTCTTGCCCCGCTCCGTGCGTTCCTGAGCCCGCACAATCTCCTCCACGATCCGCCCCCAGGGTCGATGCCCTTGGGCTCCTCGACATCCGGAGAAGAAGCTCAGCAGGGCTGGCAGTTTTTCATGACTGCTTACGTCGTGGTCCTCCTTGAGAGAATTGTGAGAATCACGCAACGCTATTGCAAAGTGCCTTTGCCATTCTGATGAGGCGGGTCCGTTCCGGACCTGCCGGCCCCGTCCCTCTCGGATTGGTGCCGGTCGCACCTACAAGGGGTAGAGAGCATGTCCACTATCGCAATCGTCGGTGCCGGGGAAAGACTCGCTGCCACCGGCTCCCGTACCCGGGGCAACGTCGGCGGTCTGGCCATCGGTCTGCACCCGTCGGGCCTCAACACGGCGCGCGCCGAGATCGAGGGATTCGTTCGCCGGACCATTGACGGCTCCGCCGCCCTGTCTGGGGCCCCGGCCGCCCCGCATCCTGACGGGTGGGCGGCCTGATGGCCACGTTCAGCATCGGTTCCTTGCTGGCGGAGCGTCGCTTCCAGGAGGACGGCGCCGCCGCCGATCTGGCCGATTTGGCTCCCCACGCCGTCCCCGACACGGCCGCCCCGGCTGCCCCCGCCGCCCCAGTCGCCCTCGGCACCGTCGTCTCCGCCCAAGGAGCGCGCGCCGCCATCAGTGGGCTCGACGTCATCGTCGGGGACGTGGTGGCTATCTCCTGCTGGGAGGCGATCCCAGGCCCCCGGCGTCCTGGCTGCTTCGAGCCCGGTGTCGAGGCTGAGGTGGTAGCGGTGAACGCCGCCGAGGCCACTGTCGTGCCGCTGGTCGAGGGTTGGACCCCGGTGGCCGGGGCCAGAGTGGTTTTCTCGCGCCACGGCGGACTGGACCCGTAGGGCCCAGAAGGGCTCCTCGCTGAAGTGTGTGCCGCACTCCACCCTCACGAGGAAGTGAACGAGCAACGAGCACCCTGCGGTAAACACACCGAAAGAGAGAAGGATGAAGATGGGCCCTATTGAGGACAAGCAGGGACGTGGCGTTGGTCCTGCAGACGTTAAGTCGACGCAGAACCGGCGGCGGCTGATCGGCATTGACGCGGCTCGCGGACTGGCCCTGATCGGGCTGATCGCCATTCATATCTTGCCGGCGGCGGACGAGGAAACCCACGAGCCGACGCTGTCGTGGCTTTTGTTCTCCGGCGACTCCGCTGCACTGTTCGCCCTTCTGGCGGGAGTGGGCCTGGCCCTGTCCACTGGCGGGCACAGACCGCACCCGGGGCGGCGAATGGCGGGGAACCGTCTGGGACTGGCCCTGCGGGCCCTCCTGATCGGAGTCATAGCCCTTGTCATCGGGGCGTTCATGCCGCACGAGGACCCCCCGGCCTACGGCATTCTGCTCTACTATTCGGTGTTCTTCCTGCTCGCCATTCCGTTCCTCCATCTGCGGCCCAAAACATTGATCATCAGTGCAGCCGTCTTTGGCATCGTCTCGCCGATCCTGTTGCAGAAGCTGGATCCGATGCTCCCGACTTCGTCGACGTTCAACCCAACCCTGGAGCATCTCTTTTTCGAGCCGGCCGGCGTAGCCTCGGATCTACTGCTGACCGGTTCATATCCGGCGCTGATGTACATGTGCTACATCCTGACCGGGCTGGGGATCGGACGGCTGGACCTGCGAAAACCCAAGGTGCAGGGATATCTCGCCGGTATCGGTGCGGTGCTGGCGATCCTGGCCAACGTGGCCTCAGCACTCCTGCTGTATGCCATGGGAGGCTTTCAGCAGTTGGTGGTCGAAAGCGGGATGTCGGGGGAAGAACTGAATCATGAAATCGTATGGGGATTCGGGGCCATTCCGGACACCTCCGCATGGTGGCTGGTCGTTGCGACGCCGCACACCAACACGCCGCTGGCGATAGCCAGCAGCCTCGGCATCGGCCTGATGGTGACCGGCCTGTTCCTCCTGATCGAGCTGGCGGGGGCACGCTGGCTGACACCCCTCGCCGCGATGGGGTCGATGACCCTGACCCTCTACTCCGCGCACCTGCTCGCGCTCAGCCTAGAGGTGCACTACGAGCAACCCGTCCTGTGGTTCATCATCCATATTTCAGTGGCCATGGTGTTCGGGCTGATCTGGAGCCGGTGGCTGGGACAGGGCCCCTTGGAGAGACCGGTCGCAGCGGCCGCCAAAAACTTCCGCCAGCTCGTGGACGACGGATCGTCCGGAACTACCGGGGCACCCGGAGCGGTTCCCCGGTGATTCGGGACCTCCTGCCGGGGCGCCTACCCTAGCAGGGCAAAGAAAAAGCCCCGGGAACCGGGGCAAAATCAGTGGAGATGGGGGGAATTGAACCCCCGTCCGATGTTGTGTTGCCAGGACTTCTCCGGGCGCAGTTTGCTTCGGGTTTTCTTGGCCCCAACCATCCCGCAAACAGGTGGTTGACCCGGGCCCAGCCGTCTAAATGTCCCGAATACCCCAACGGCGAAGGTATTCAGCAGTGGCTCTCTTAATGACGCCAGCATCCGGGGCGAGAGCATCCCCGGGCTGACGGACTTGCACCGCTACTTAGGCAGCGAGTGCGAAGTCAGTGCGCTTAGATTCGGCACTTATTGGTTTGCAGAGAGCGTTTCCGAGATAACTCTGCATCCTCGGCCCGCTTCCCCTGGCGCGACTAACATCGTCGAAACCTGTCATCCCCGTATGTAGTTATCAAAATAACCATTGCTGCCGGGCAGTTACCTGTCCCGGACCATCCAGTGTAACCCATGTTTGCGCCGGTCTATTCCCGCCGCCCCGGCATAGCCAGCGTGCGGTCGCGGGACTTACGCTCAAACCATGGTTGTGGGCCGACCCCCAGGCACGCCGCCGCCGGTGTCCACCCCGGCAACGTTCGGCATCGAAGAAGAATTCCTGTTGATGGATCCGCGCACTGGCTTGCCGGTGACGACCGGCCCGGCGGTGCGGGCCGCCCTGCGCCTGGGAACCACACCGGAATGGGTCAGCTACGAGTTGCTCGACTGCCAGGTGGAGACCTCGACCCCGGTGTGCCGCCAGTTGTCCGAGGCCGCGGACGCCCTGCTGGACTTCCGCCACGAGCTGGCCCGCAGCGCCGCCGCAACGGGCGCGGCCGCGGCCGGCATCGGGGTGATTTTCGACGCCGACCTGCGCCCCGCATCCGTGACCGACAACTCAAGGTACCGCAGCATCGCCGAGCGTGCGCCGGCGCTGATCGCCGACCAGTACGTGACGGGCATGCACATCCACGTGGAAGTGGCGGATCCGGAGGTGCGGCTGCAGGTCCTTAACCGGCTCCGCCCCTGGCTCCCGCTGCTCACGGCGGTAGCCGCCAACTCACCGTACTGGCGGCACACGGACAGTGGCTTCGCCAGTTGGCGCACCATCCTGTACCGCCGCTGGCAGGTCCAGGGTTGCCCGCCGTTCTTTGCCGACCTGCACGACTACGGCGTCCGCGTGCGGCAGTTGTACGCCTCCGGGGTGGTGCCGGATCCCGGGCACCTCTCCTGGCTGGCCAGGCTGGCAGACCACTTCCCCACCATCGAGGTCCGGGCCGCCGACAGCCAGCTCACCGCGGCCGACAGCGTGCTCCTGGCCGGGCTGGTCCGGGCGCTGGTCGCCACCGAGCAGACCGCCGTCCTCGCCGGTCGCCCGGTCACCAACTTCCATCCGGAACACTTGGACGTGGCGCTTTGGCAGGCGGCCCGGTTCGGGTTGTCGGAGAAACTGGTGCATCTGGATTCGGCCACCCTCTGGCCGGCGCACGATCTCCTCGAGCTGTTGCTGCGCCATATCGATGAGGCGTTGGAGCAGCACGGCGACGGCGGCTGGGTCCGCGAGCAGGCGGCCCGGCTGCGGCTGGAGGGCAACGGTGCGCAGCGCCAGCGGAAGGCGCTGGTCGGCGGCGGGCTCCCGGGGTGGCTGGATTTGGTGCGCCGGTCCCTAACAGCGGGCTGATGCCACGCAGGGCTTTCCGGCCGGCGGCCTGACGGGGCGGCAGCGGCGAAGCAGCACGGCCGGCAGCCCGGCGGAGCCGCAGCGGCGAAGCAGTGCCTCAGGCGCCGCGGTTCTTTTCCCGCATGGCGCGCAGGGCCTCGCGGTTGTCCTGCTTCTCGCGCAGCGTCTGGCGCTTGTCGTAGTCCTTTTTGCCGCGGCCCACGCCGATCTCCACTTTGGCCAGGCCGTCGTTGAAGTACAGCTGCAGCGGAACGATCGTGTAGCCCGATTCCCTGGTCTGGCGCGAAATCTTCTCCAGCTCGGCCCGGTGCAGCAAGAGCTTCCGCCGGCGCCGGGCAGCATGGTTGGTCCAGCTGCCGTTGAGGTACTCCGGAATGTAGACCGATTCCAGGTACAGCTCATCGTTGTAGAAGATGGCGAAGCCGTCCACCAGCGAAGCACGGCCCTCGCGCAGAGACTTCACCTCGGTCCCCATCAAGACCAGGCCGGCCTCGTAGGTATCCATGATGTGGTAGTCGTGCCGGGCCTTTCGATTGGTGGCCACTACCTTTCGGCCACTTTCTCTGGGCACGGGGTACTCCTTCGTCGTCGGAACGTTCCATTATAGCCGCGCCACGGCAGGAGCGCCGCAGCGGCGTCACAGCCGGATAAGCCGCAGCGCGCCGACGATGCCGGCCACGTCGGTGTTGTGGCCGGAGAGCGTCACGCCTCCCCCGCCGTCGTACTCGGGAACCACGGTGTTGAGCACTCCCAGCAGGTCCACCAGTTCGCTGACCCGGTCCATCTGGCCGACCATGGCGGCCTTTAACGGCATGGTCACCGACAGCCCGGCCCAGTCCCGCTCGGCGCGCAGGTTTCGGACGAACTGCGGCACGCGGTCGGCCGTGAGATCGATGGCCCGGTAGCTGCAGTCGAAGCCGATCAGCTCATAGGCGGCGCGGTGCAGGGCAGGCGACCGGGAGTGGTCGATCGGATGGCCGAGCACCGCCGCCTGGTACTGCCGCGAAGCGGGCCGCGTGCCGGCCAGCACGCCGTCCGCGGGTCGGGCGGTCAACTGCACCGGCCCTCTTCCTGCTCGCTGCACCACTGCAGGTATTCCTTGGTGTAGGAGTTGTGCTCCGCCAGCGTCTCGGCGAACTTGGTCTCGCCGGTGTCCAGGTTGACCGTCACCCAGTAGTAGTAGGGGACGTCGGCCGGGTTGGCGGCCGCGTCAATGGCAGGCCCGCCGGGCGAGTTGATCGGCCCGGCCGGCAGCCCGGTGTGCGCGTACGTGTTGTACGGATTGGACTTGTCGGCCTTTTCCTCGGGCGTGATGTCGTAGCCCTTCCGGCCCAGCCCGTACGTGACCGTGGCGTCGGACTGGATCAGGCCGTTCGTTTCGGTGTTGTCGGGCTTGAGCCGGTTCTGGATGGCCCCGGCGACCTTGGCGTAGTCGGCCTCGCCGGCCTCGGCTTCGATGATGCTGGCGATGGTCAGCACCCGGAACTGTTCCTGCGGATCGGTGATACCGTCCGCGGTCAGCCGCTCCTTGGTGTTGGCGACCAGTTCGGAGATGATGTCCTCCGCGGTGGCGTCCAGCGGCCAGCGGTACTCGCCGGGGAACAGGTACCCTTCCAGGTTCCGTGCGTCCTTGGGCAAATCGAACTGCTGCGGATTCTTGGCCAGCTCCGCGAACTCGGAGGCCGGGATCTTCGTGCCCTTGCTCAGGGCGTCGAACACCTCGTCCTGCCGCCAGGTGCGGTTGATGGCAACGTAGGAAACCTTCTCCCCCACGTCCGCGAGCAGGATGGCGGCCGCGTCCGCGGCCGGCAGCTTGTACTGCATCTGGTAGTCGCCGGGCTGGACCTCGCGGCCGTTGGCCTGGCTGGCCAGCTCGCCCAGAAAGATCTCGCTGTTGGAGACGATGTCCTGCTCCACCAGTGAACCGGCGATGGCCAGCGGGCCGGCGCCTTGTTCCACGGTGAAGGTCACCTGTCCCTCCCCGGGGCCGGCGTAGTCTTCGGGACCGCCGCCCATGCCGAGCAGGTTCTGCAGGAACAGCACGACGCCGACCAGGCCGGCGGCGAAGACTGCGAACACCACCAGCATGATCGTGTTGCGCCGGCGGCGGGCGCGCTGCTTGCTGCGGGGCGGGCCCTTGCGGCCGGGCGCCGGTTCGTCCTCGAAAAAGTCCAGCCGGCCGTCGTGGTAGACCTGTCCGTCGTCCTGGTACACGACGCCGTCGTCGGCCACGTCCCAGTTTTGCTCCGCGCCGCCGTCCGCGGCGGGAACCTGCTGGTGGACGACGGTGGCCGGCTCCGGTTCATGCCAGGCGGCGGCCGGTTCGTCCCCGACGCCGGTGGCCGGCTCAGGTTCATGCCAGGCGGCGGCCGGTGCCTCCC
>NZ_JBNHGL010000045.1:0-18994 GCF_059091245.1 Arthrobacter sp. Y3225116 | reverse complement strand
GGCCGACCGCCGGTTCGTCGCCGCCGGGCAGCGCATCTTCGCCCGGCAGCCGCTCGCTGCCGGCCACCATGGAGGTCTTGGCCGCCCAATCCGGCAGACCCTCGGCCTTGACCAGGCCATGGGCCACGTCGATCCGGAACCCGTCCACGCCGCGGTCCAGCCAGAACCGCAGGACGGAGACCATTTCGGCCCGGACCTCGGGGTTCTCCCAGTTCAGGTCCGGCTGCGTGGAGTCGAACAGGTGCAGGTACCACTGGCCGGGCGTCCCGTCCGGTTCGGTGATGCGGGTCCAGGCCTCGCCGCCGAACACCGACTGCCAGTTGTTGGGCGGCTCGTTGCCGTCCGGGCCCTTGCCGTCCCGGAAAACATAGCGGGCACGTTCGGGCGATCCGGCCTCGGACGCCAGCGCGCTCACGAACCATTCGTGCCGGTCGGACGTGTGGTTCGGCACCAGATCGACAATCACCCGCAGGCCCAGCTCGTGGGCGCGCGCCAGCAACGAGTCAAAGTCGGCCAGGCTGCCGAACAGCGGGTCGACGTCGCGGTAGTCGGCCACGTCGTAGCCGGCATCGTTTTGCGGGGAGACGTAGAAGGGCGAAAGCCAGATGGCGTCCACCCCCAGGTTCTTCAGGTAGGGGATCTTGGCGCTGATTCCGGCCAGGTCGCCCATTCCGTCGCCGTTGTGGTCTGCGAAGGAGCGCGGATAGATCTGGTAGATGACGGCGTCGCGCCACCAGGGAGCGTTTGCTGCGGTCATTGGCTCTCCTCGATTCGGGGGGTCAGGACCACTTCCAGCCTAATGATCTTTGGTGCCTGACAGGCAGCGAAGGCCAAGGATGCGGCGCAGATCACGATTCGGCATCGAACGCTGCGGCCCCGAAAATGTGCCTTGCGACACACACCGTAAGCGTTTACGTTACGAGTTATCAGATGGGTACTTGGTGGCTTCTTCTGACCTGTTCAGCTCTGTCGGGGCCACCGGACAAAGGAGTCACACCATGCACTATGCACGCTCCAGAAAGGCCGTCCTGCCGGTGGCCGCGCTCGGCGCCATGGCACTGACACTGTCCGCCTGCGGGGGAGGAACAGAATCCGAGGAGTCGCCGGCCCCTGCCGCAGACTGCGCCGCCTACGAGGCCTACGGCACCTTCGACGGCGCCGAGGTCAGCGTCTACTCGACCATCACCGATGCCGAGCAGGATCTGCTGGAGAACTCCTGGGTGGACTTTGAGGAGTGCACCGGGATCGACGTGGTGTACGAGGGGTCCAACGAGTTCGAGACGCAGATCGGTGTGCGCGCCCAAGCGGGCAATCCGCCGGACGTGGCGATCTTCCCGCAGCCCGGACTGCTGGCCGCGCAGGCCCAGGCCGGCTACCTGAAGCCTGCGCCGCAGGAGGTGTCCGACCTGGTCGACGAAAACTGGTCCGAGGACTGGAAGACCTACGGCACCGTGGACGGCACCTTCTACGCCGCCCCCATGCTGGCCAGCGTGAAGGGCTACGTGTGGTACGTTCCGGCCACATTCCAGGAGAAGGGCTGGGAAGTTCCGCAGACCTGGGACGAGATGATGGAACTCACCCAGACCATCGCCGACGAGGGCACCATGAAGCCGTGGTGCGCCGGGTTCGAGTCCGGCGAGGCCACGGGCTGGCCGGGCACCGACTGGATCGAGGACGCGCTGCTGCGCCAGGCCGGACCGGATGTCTACGACCAGTGGGTCAACCACGAGATCCCGTTCAACGATCCGCAGGTGGCCGAGGCCTTCGACGCCGTCGGCGACATCCTGAAGAACGAGGACTACGTCAACGGCGGCATCGGCGACGTCCGCTCGATCATCTCCACCTCGGTGGACGACGGCGGCATCCCGGTGATCGACGGCACCTGCGCCATGCACCACCAGGCCACGTTCCAGGCGGCCAACTGGCCGGAAGGCACCAACGTGGCCGAGGACGGTGACGTCTGGGCCTTCATCACTCCGGGCCAGGAAGCCGGCGCCAGCGCGATCACCGGCGGCGGCGAGTTCGTGGCCGCCTACACCGAAAGCGAAGAGGTCTCGGCCTACCTGCAGTTCATGGCCTCGGCCGAGTTCGCCAACAACCGGGTGGAGCAGGGCGCCGCGATCAGCGCCAACAAGGGCCTCGACCCGGCGCTGGCCGCCAGCGACCTGGACCGCCAGTCCATCGAACTGCTGCAGTCGGAGGACACCACCTTCCGGTTCGACGGTTCGGACCTGATGCCGGGCGCGGTCGGCGCCAACTCCTTCTGGAGCGGCATCGTGGAGTGGATCAACGGCAAGTCGACGCAAGAGGTCGTGGACTCCATCGAGGCCAGCTGGCCCTCCGACTAGGCAGCCGCCGGCAGCCCGGCCGCACCGCCTGCGACCCGATGCAGGCGGTGCGGCCGGGCACGGCCTGTCCCTTCCACGCACCTAGGAGGTAAGTGCCATGGAGGACGTTGGCGAAAAGCTCGTGCAGGTGGCGGCCGCCCTGGCGGTCTTCGCCGCGATCATCGCCCTGATCATGCTGCTGGTGGACCGGGCCCCGAAGTCGTTCCGCGACAAGGCGACGATCATCGGATTCCTGGCCCCCGCCGTCGTACTCCTGGGCATCGGGTTGGTGTGGCCGGCCATCCAGACCACGTACCTGGCGTTCACGGACCGCACCGGAACGCCGAACGGCATGGACAACTTCGTGTGGATGTTCACCCAGCCCGAAGCGCTGGTCACGCTGCGGAACACGCTGCTGTGGGTAATCCTGGTGCCGCTGCTGTCGACCGGCATCGGCCTGGCTTACGCGGTGTTCATCGACCGGGCGCGCGGCGAGAAGGCGCTGAAGGCGCTGGTGTTCATGCCGATGGCCATCTCCATGGTGGGCGCGGGCGTGATCTGGAAATTCATGTACACGTACCGCGGCGGCGAACGCGAACAGATCGGTCTGCTGAACCAGGTGTTGGTGTGGTTTGGCGGCGAACCCAAGCAGTTCCTGCTGGACGCGCCGGAGAACACGTTCTTCCTGATCGCGGTCATGGTCTGGATCCAGACCGGCTTCGCCATGGTGATCCTCTCCGCGGCGATCAAGGGCATCCCCACCGAAATCGTGGAGGCGGCGCGGCTGGACGGGGCCAGCGCCTGGCAGCAGTTCCGCTCCATCACCATCCCGTCCATCCGAGGGGCCCTGATCGTGGTGGTCACCACCATCACGATCGGCACGCTAAAGGTCTTCGACATCGTGCGGACCATGACCGCCGGAAACTTCGAGACATCGGTGGTGGCCAACGAGATGTACACCCAGGCGTTCCGCGCCAACGAACCCGGACGCGGCGCCGCGCTGGCCTTGATCCTGTTCCTGATGGTGCTGCCGATCGTCGTCTACAACGCCCGGCAGCTGAAGAAGCAGAGGGAAATCCGATGAGCGCAACGCCTGCCATCCCCACCGCTCCCGACGCCGTCCTGGCCAGCACCACCGAACAGCAGATCCCGATCCCCCGGCGGGTCAAGCAGCGCCTGACCTCGCGCGGGGCCACCGCGGCAGCCATCCTCATCGCCGTCATCTGGACCGTGCCGACCTTCGGCCTGTTCATTTCCTCGCTGCGCCCGGAAGACAACATCCAGGCCAACGGCTGGTGGAACATCCTGGGCGACCTGCAGTTCACCACCGAGAACTACACCGACGTGCTGGCCTCCAAGGGCGGGTCCGCGTCCAACCTGGGGCAGTACTTCATCAACTCGCTGGCGATCGTCATCCCCGGCACCCTGATCCCCCTGGTGATCGCCTCGATGGCGGCCTACGTGTTCGCCTGGGGCAGGTTCCGCGGCAAGGACACCCTGTTCATTGTGGTGTTCGCGCTGCAGATCGTGCCGCTGCAGATGGCGCTGATCCCGCTGCTCTCGCTGTTCATCAACCTCAAGATCGGCGAGTTCCAGCTGCTGCCGGCCGGAACCTACGCCCAGCTGTGGCTCGCGCACACCATCTTCGCGCTGCCGCTGGCCATCTTCCTGCTGCACAACTTCATCTCCGAGATCCCCGGCGAGGTCATCGAGGCGGCGCGGGTGGACGGCGCCGGGCACGCGACCATCTTCTGGCGGATCATCCTGCCGCTGTCCGTGCCGGCGATCGCCTCCTTCGGCATCTTCCAGTTCCTGTGGGTCTGGAACGACCTGCTGGTGGCCCTGGTGTTCTCCGGAGGCACCGCCGACGTCGCGCCGATCACCCAGCGGCTGGCCGAGCTGACGGGCACCCGCGGCGACGAGTGGCACCGGTTGACCGCCGGCGCGTTCGTTTCCATGATCGTGCCGCTGGCGGTGTTCTTCGGCCTGCAGCGCTACTTTGTCCGCGGCCTGCTGGCTGGTGGCCTTAAGGGGTGAGCGCGCCGTGACCGGGATCGACGACGTCGCGCGGGCCGCCGGCGTCTCGACCGCAACGGTTTCCCGTGCCCTGCGCGGCTTGTCCGGGGTCTCCATGGCCACCCGCGACCGCGTGCTGGCGACCGCGGACTCGCTGGGCTACGTGCCGTCGTCGTCGGCGGCCCACCTGGCATCAGGCCGCACGAGGGCCATGGGCGTGCTGCTGCCGGTGATCGACCGGTGGTACTTCGCGTCCGGCCTGGAAGGCGTGGACCGGGTGTTGCGGGCGGCCGGCTACGACCTGATCGTGTTCAGTCTGGGCGGCACCGGCACCAACCGCGAACGGGTGTTCCACCGGTCCATGCTGCGCAAGCGGATCGACGCGCTGTTGGTGATGTGCATGGAGCTGACCGCGGACGAACTGGCGGCGCTGCAGGCGCTGGAGTATCCGAACGTGATCGTCGGCGGCCAGGTGGACGGTCTGCGCAGCGTGAGCGTGGATGACACCGCCGCGGCCGCCGAGGCCGTCGAGCATCTCATCGGGCTCGGGCACACGCGGATCGCGCACCTGCAGGGCGGCGGCGCCTACGGGATCGACTTCGACGTGCCGCGCCGCCGCGAGCTGGCCTTCCGGGACACGATGGCCCGGCACGGGCTGCGGGTACGGCCGGAATGGCTGGCCATGGGCGACTTCCGGTTCGCCGGCGGCAGGACCGCAGCCGGGACGCTCCTCGACGCACCCGGGGAACGGCCGACGGCGATCTTCGCCTCCGCGGACGAGATGGCCTTCGGCGCACTGAGGGCCGCGCAGGAGCGCGGGCTGCGGGTCCCCGAGGACGTTTCCGTGGTGGGCATCGACGACCACGAGTTCGCCGAGCCGATGGGGCTGACGACCGTCCGGCAGCGGCCGGACCAGCAGGGGGCCTACGCGGCCCGGCTGCTGCTGGCCGAACTGCAGGGGAAGGCGCGGCTGGACGTGCCGCGCATCCAGCCGCACGAGCTGGTGATCCGGGCCTCGACCGCCCCGCCGTCGTCGTGATTGCCGGTTGGGCTCGGGCCGGTGGTTAGGACGCGCGGGCCAGCTGGCGGATCTTGATCCAGCGGCCGGCCAGGCGGCGGTAGGCGGCGGCGGCGCCGGTCATGTCGCCGTCGGCCAGCGATTCGATCCCGGCGTGCACGTCCGAGGGTGATTCGTCCGGGTAGACCAGCTCTGCCACGCGGCCGTAATCGAGCTCCACGATGCCGTCCGCGGTGAAGGTTTCCAGCCACTCGGTCAGCTCGGTCAGTTCTTCCAGCAGGTCCAGGCCCGGGGCGGCGAGGGCCAGCGAAGCGGCGGCGTAACGGGCCCGGTCGATGCACTGCGGGACCGGGGCGGCCAGTCGGACCGTCCGCAGCGTGTGGTCGCTCTCCACCTTTTCGGTGTGGTCGTCCTCGCGGAACAGCACGAACCAGCCGAACGGGATGCCCCAGGTGGAGCTGCGCGTGTGCAGCTTGGCCAAGGCGTCCACAAAGTTGTCCGGGTCCAGCCGGGACTGCTGGGCGTCCCGCGCCGCTTCGGGCACCAGCAGCCCCAGCAGCGGATCGCGCAGGCTGCTGGAGAGCGATTCGGCGGCCAGGGTGCTGCGGACGGCCAGCTGGTTGGGGCAGTACCGCGGCGTGGTGATGCCCTCGGGCGTCGGATAGTGGAGGACCCGGATCAGGTCGTTGCTGGAGTGCGGAAACGGGTCCGACACGGTGCGGGTGATCCGGCGCAGCGAGTCACCCCGGTCCAGATCCTCCGTGACGTCCCTGCCGCGGCCGCGCTGGCTCATGATGAGCAGCTGCTGGTCGTCGTCGAACACATCCAGTGGTTCGAAGACCCGCAGGTAGGAGACGTACGGGAACTTCATCTCAGTCCAGCTCCGCGATGACCGGCGCGTGGTCCGAGGCGCCCTTGCCCTTGCGCTCTTCGCGGTCGATCATCGCCCCGGTGACCCGGGAGGCCAGCGCCGGGGAGCCCAGGATGAAGTCGATGCGCATGCCTTCCTTCTTGGGGAAGCGCAGCTGCGTGTAGTCCCAATAGGTGTAGACGCCCGGCCCGGGCGTGTGCGGGCGGACGACGTCGACGAATCCGGCCTCTTCGAACGCGCGGAAGGCGGCGCGCTCGGGTTCGGTCACGTGCGTCGCGTTCTGCGCGCGGAACCAATCGATGTCCCAGACGTCGTCGTCGGTGGGAGCGATGTTCCAGTCGCCCATCAGTGCGACGGGGAGCGTCGGGTCTGCCTGGATCCAGCCGGCGGCCTCTTCCTTGAGGGCCTTGAGCCAGTTCAACTTGTAGGGCATGTGGGGATCGTCGACCGTGCGGCCGTTGGGGACATACAGGCTCCACACGCGCACGCCGCCGCAGGTCGCCCCGATGGCCCGGGCCTCGGCGGCGGTGGTGTCCTCGGTCTTGCCGAAGTGCGGCTGCCCGTCGAACGTCCGTTCCACGTCATCCAGGCCCACCCGGGAGGCGATGGCCACGCCGTTCCACTGGTTGAGGCCGAAGTGCGCCACCTCGTAGCCGTTCTTCTCGAACAGGTCCCACGGGAAGTTCTCATCCTTGGCCTTGGTCTCCTGAATGGCCAGCACATCCACGTCGGAGCGCTGCAGCCAGGACTCAACGCGGTCGGCGCGGGCACGGATCGAGTTCACATTCCAGGTAGCAATCTTCACAACAGCTACGTTACCCAACGGCGGCAGGCTGTGCTCGCCGCTCGGGGCGGCTTGGCCCGCCGTCGGGGCGGTGCACTCGCCGCCCGGGGCGGCTGGACCCTCGGGCGGCGGCAGGCTGTGCTCGGCTCTCGGGCGGCTGGGCCCGCCGTCGAATCCCTCACGGCCCCATGGCTTCAGGGGTATGTTGGAGAGATGTTTGCTGATAAGCCGCAGTCTTTAGCAGATCCACTCGAACAGCAGCGGCGGCAAGCCATGCTGCAATCCGAGCCGGCCATACAGAAGCTTGAGGAATGGCGGGACGCCTACGCGCGGACCCGCAAGGAGCCCGTCCCGCATTTTGATCCGGCGGATGCGGGCGTTGAGGCGCGGGTGCTCTTTCTGCTCGATAGCCCGGGAAGCCAAACGGTCACCGCAGAGGGGCCGGGATTCGTCTCCGTAGACAACCCCGACCAGGCGGCCGAGCGGTGCTGGAACGAACGCCAGGAAGCGGAGCTGCACGAGGGGGTTCTCCTCTGGAATACCGTGCCGTTTTTCCTCGACGGCGCCGAGCCGACTCCGGTCCAGACGATAGCCGGCGTCAAGGCGCTGAAGTCCGTCCTGGGGCTGCTGCCTCGGCTTCAAGCCGTCGTGCTGTGCGGGACCTTCACCAAGACCCAGTGGGCTAAACACATGGGTGCGTTCACCCGCCCGACCGTCATCAAGGCGCCCAGCCCCGGTGGCCGGGCGATGATCAGCCGGAAGAACCAGGACGAGTTCCAAGGCAGTGATGCGGGCGAAGAGCTTGGTCGGCTGACGCATCAGCAGGCGGGCCGTACTCCACCTGGCCGGGTGGCGGTTCCGCAGGCCGGCCGGCTCCGCTTCGTCTGAGCGGGTGCCGGATCCTCAGGCCGGCCGCGAGTCACTTGGTCGGCTGACGGTTCCGCGAACCTGCCCCCTCCACCTGGCCGGGTGACGGTCAGCGGGTGCCCGGGCCAACGGTGTCAAAGGCTTCGGCCAGCAGCGCCTCGATGGTTTCGTCCAGCTGCTCCGGTACCGTAATGGACAGCCGGTGCGTCATGACCTTTTGGGTGGTCGGGAACGCCTGCAGCAGCTGCGGGTGGTCGACCCGCCGCAGCAGATGGACGACAACTTCCAGCCGGTTGGAGATAGTGAACGCGTCCGCGAAGACCCGTCTGTCCGCCCACGCGACTTCGGTCCGATGCACCCGTTCGTAGACAGGACCGAGGGACAGCACGGTCCCGCGAAACGCGTGGAACAGCGCGACCGCTTCCGGGTTCCTGCCGGCGAGGAATTCATCCAGCTCCACGGCCGGGCCCCTTCCCGCTCAGCCAGCCCCGCCCATCTGGAGGGGGCCTAGCCCTGCCACCACTTGTCGAGGATGGACACCGGGGTGGTCCGCTTGTGCCGGGTCATCAGGTAGCGTTGCTCGATCTTCTCGGCGACCTCGTCGGGGATGGCGCGGCCCTCAAGGTAGTCGTCGATGTGGTCGTAGCTGATCCCCAGCTCGTCCTCGTCGGTGCGGCCCGGCGTGGTGTCCAACAGGTCTGCCGTCGGCACCTTGTGTGCCACCTGGTCGCTGGCGCCAAGGTGCTCTAACAGTTGCCGGTTTTGGCGCTTGTTAAGTCCGAACAGGGGCAGCACGTCGGCGGCGCCGTCGCCGAACTTGGTGAAGAAGCCGGTGACCGACTCGGCGCCGTGGTCCGTGCCCAGCACCAGGTAGTTGTGCTGGCCGGCCAGCGCGTACTGGGCCATCATCCGTGCCCGCGCCTTAATGTTGCCCTTGTTGAAGTCGGTGATCTCTTCGCCGGTCGTCGTCGTGAATTCGGACTCGAAGCCGTCGACGGCCGACTTGATGTTGAACGTCCACGACGTTTTCGGCCGGATGAAATCCATGGCTGCCTGGGCGTCGGCTTCATCGTGCTGGACCCCGTAGGGCAGGCGCACCGCGACGAAGGTGGCTTCGACGCCTTCTGCCTCGAGTTCGTCGACCGCCAGTTGGGCCAGCTTGCCGGCGAGGCTGGAGTCGACGCCGCCGCTGATGCCCAGCACAAAACCCTTGGTGCCGGTGGTCTTGAGGTAGTCCCTCAAAAATCCGACGCGCCGTGCGACTTCCTGCGACGGGTCGATGGAGGGCTGGACGCCCAGTTCGTCAATGATCGTGGCCTGGAGTTCGCGCATGGCCACAGCCTACTAAAGGACCCGGGCCGGTTGCAGAGAGCCCGGCGGGCAGGTCCGCACGGATCCAGCATGGGGAACCGGTTGTCCTTGTTTTGGGCGGCCGTTCGGCATCGCCGCAGGTCAGGGCCGCAGATCCCTCCAAAACATGAACAATTCCTGTTGAACTTGGACAGCCAGCGTGTTCGGGAGGCAGGGGGCTGGCAGCAGGCAGAGAGCACTTTCGCTCCCATGTCTTGAATAGACTTCCGGCATCGCCGCAGGTCAGCGGCTTGCGGGGTTCTTAGACGTGGGAAGTTAGGCCCATACCTGGGAGCGAACGGGTCGGCCACGGTGCCACCCGTGCCCGCCGCCCCTACTGCTTGAACGCGGCGTCGAAGGAGGCCTGCGGCGGATCGAAGTCGAACCGCTTGAGGAACCTCAGGGCTTCCGGCGCCCCCTGCAGCCGGTCCATCCCGGCGTCTTCCCACTCAACCGAGATCGGCCCGTCGTAGCCGATCGCCGCCAGCGCCCGGAAGCTGGCCTCCCAGGGCACGTCGCCGCGCCCGGTGGAGACGAAGTCCCAGCCGCGCCGCGGGTCGCCCCACGGCAGGTGCGATCCCAGCCGCGTGTTGCGCCCGGTGATCCGCAGCTTCGTGTCCTTGCAGTCCACGTGGTAGATCCGGTCCTTGAAGTCCCAGATCAACGAGACCGGGTCGATGTCCTGCCACATCATGTGGCTGGGATCCCAGTTGATGCCGAACGCCTCGCGGTGCCCCAGCGCCTCCAGCGCCCGCACGGTCGACCAGTAGTCGTAGGCGATCTCAGAGGGGTGGATCTCGTGCGCGAACCGGACCCCGCACTCGTCGAACACGTCCAGGATCGGGTTCCACCGGTCGGCGAAGTCCCGGTAGCCGGCCTCGATCACGTCGGCCGGCACCGGCGGAAACATCGCCACGTACTGCCAGATCGAGGACCCGGTGAACCCCACCACCGTCTTCACCCCGAGCCGCTGCGCCAGCCGCGCGGTGTGCTTCATCTCCGCGGCCGCCCGCGACCGCACGCCCTCCGGCTCGCCGTCGCCCCACACGCGCTCGCCGACGATCGCCTGATGGCGGAAGTCGATCGGGTCGTCGCACACCGCCTGGCCCTTCAGGTGGTTGGAAATCGCCCAGACACGCAGGCCGTTGCGCTCCAGGATGCCGAGCCGGTCGGCGATGTAGTCGTCGTCGTCCCAGCGCCAGGCATCCAGGTGGTCGCCGGACACTGCGATCTCCAGGCCGTCGTAGCCCCAGCCCGCGGCCAGTTCGGCCACTTTCTCCAGGGGCAGGTCCGCCCACTGGCCGGTGAACAGCGTGAAATTACGGGCCATCGGTTGCTCCTGCATAGTCGGCGCGGGTGTCGGTTTCGGCAAGGACGACGGCGGTGCCCGCCTGCCCGGCGCTGCGCACGATGGCGTCCAGCACCTTCTGCACCGCCAGGCCGTCCTCGAAGCTTGGGCTGGGTGCCCGGCCGGTTGCCACCGCGGCCAGGAAATCGGCCGCCTGGCTGGTGAACGTGTGGTCCCAGCCGAGCACGTGCCCGGGCGGCCACCATGCCTGCAGGTACGGGTGCGTCTCCTCGGTGACGAGGATCCTCGCCGCACCCGCGAGCCCCGGCGGGGCCCCGGCGTCGTAATAGGAGAGCTCGTTGAGCCGCTCCAGGTCGAAGCCCAGGTGCCCGGCGGATCCGTAGACCTCGATCCGCAGCGCGTTCTTGCGGCCCGCGGCCATCCTGCTGACCTCCAGGCTGGCCACCGCGCCGGAATCGAGCCGCAGGGTGGCCCAGGCGGCGTCGTCGACCGTCACCGGTTCGGGCCCGTCCGGTCCCTGCCTGGTTTCGACGAACGTGTTGAGCGTGGCGGAGACCGACGTGACCCGCGCGCCGAGCAGGAAGTGGATCTGGTCCACCGCGTGCGAAGCCAGGTCGCCGAGCGCCCCGGAGCCGGCGGTCTCCCGGCGCAACCGCCAGGTCATCGGGGCGGCGTCGTCGGCCAGCCAGTCCTGCAGGTAGGCGACCCGCACCTGCCGCACGGCGCCGATCCTGCCTTCGGCGATCAATTGGCGCGCCAGGGCCAGCGCCGGCACCCGCCGGTAGTTGAAGCCGACCATCGACCGGACGCCGGCCGCTCCGGCGGCGCGGGCCGCGGCGGCCATGCGCTCGGCTTCGGCCACCGAGTTGGCCAGCGGCTTCTCCACCATCACGTGCTTGCCCGCCTCCAGCGCGGCCACGGCCAGGTCGGCATGCAGGTGGCCGGGGGTGCAGATGTCCACGATCTGCACATCGTCGCGCTCAAGGACGGCCCGCCAGTCCGTGGAGCCCTCCGTCCAGCCGTACCGGGCCGCGTCCGCGGCCACGCCGTCGGCATTCCGGCCGACCAGGACCCGCCGGGCCACCGCGGGCCCGCCGGGATAGAAGGCGGACACGTTGCGCCAGGCATTGGAGTGTGCCTTGCCCATGAAGGCATGTCCCAGCACCGCCACCCCCAGCGGCGAGTCCGGATTGGCGGTCATCGTCTTCTCCTTCGTGCTCGTCGGTCGGTGGTGCGGCTGGTGCTGCGGCGGGATGGGCTGCCGTCCGTCTTCGGGTGGCAGCTCGACGCCGGGACGCATGGCTAGAGGCTGCGCAGGAACGCCAGCCCGTCCTCGGCCAGTTGATCCTGGCTCGGCGCCAGCGGGCGCCAGATCGATGCGGCCGTCGCGATGGCGGCGTTGTCCGCGGTGAAACTCTCGATGTTCAGCGGGCCGGCGTAGCCCACGTCGTCCAGCGCCTTGACCAGCGCCGGCCAGTCGGTCTGGTCACCGCCCGGAGCCCCGCGGTCGTTGCCGCACACCTGCAGGTGGGCCAGGTGTTCGCCGGCCGCGCGGATGGCGGCGGCGCTGGAGCGTTCCTCGATGTTCAGGTGGTAGCTGTCCAGCGCCAGCCCCACCCCGCGGCCGAGCAGCGGTCCCAGCGCGTCGAGCGCCTGTTCCACGGTGTTGACCAGCGAAGTCTCGTACCGGTTGAGTGGCTCAATTCCCAGTACGACGCCGGCCGCCTCGGCTTGGGCGGCCAGCGGCGCTAGGTTCTCCCGCAGCTGGCGGTACGCTGTGGCTCGGTCTTCGGCGTCGATCCGCCACACCCGCCCCGTGCTGGCGTAGAACGGGCCGCACACCGCCTGCGCGCCGACGTCGTGTGCCAGGCCGATGCAGGCCGCCAGATAGTACTGGGTTGCCTGCACCGACCCGGCGTCGGCCAGGACCAATTCGCGGCCGGGTGCCATGGCGCCCACGATGTAGGGCTTCAGGCCCGTGGCCGCGAGGGCGTCCCGGGCGGTGCCGGCGGTGAAGTCGCCGACGTTCTCCAGCGGCAGTTCGACGCCGTCAAAGCCCATGCCGGCGATCTTCGCCAGCAGCCCGGGCAGCTCGGCGTCGCGCAGCGGCGACTGCCACACCCAGGTGTTGACGCCGATCGGCCGGTCCATGATCCGTCTCCTTTGTCTGCCGCTGCTGGTGCATCTCGTCCGGTTGCCGTCGGACGCTGCCGCGCCGCCGGTGCGTTCCCGCGGGAACATGCGGGGATGCTGGCGCAAACGGCCCGCGCTCGCGCCGGGCTTCGGCCCGCGCCCGCGCCGGGGTCCGGCGGATACCTGTCCTTGCGGGAGTTGGCGGGCCGGCCGGGCACCCTCCCCGGGCCCGGCCGGCCCGCACGTTCTACGGAATCTGGCGTTCCTGCCAGACCTCCGGATAGCCGGGCAGGTCTTCGCCGCCGAACTTCGCGTAGTGGCCGTCCGGCATGCCGTCGTTGCGTTGCAGCCAGTCGTCCAGCTCGTCGGCGGGGATCGGAACCTGCGGCAGCACCCACTCGGTCGGGACTTCCTCGCCGGCGAAGATCTTCTGCACGGCCAGCAGCGGCGTGCGCCACTGGAAGTTGGAGTAGACCGGAGCCAGCGCGTCGATGCCGGTGTCCTTCCACTTGCGCAGGAAGCTCAGCTCGTCCTCGCCGGTCATCACCGGCAGGTCCTTGCCCGCGTCCTCGAACGCCTCGATCGCAGCGACCGCGCCGTCGCCGGCATCCATCCAGACACCCTGGACATCGCCGGTGGCGAGCTCGTCGGAGATGATCTTCTTGATCTCGGTCGGGTCGGCGCCGGTGAAGTAATCGGTGGCTTCGATGCCGTTCTCCTCGAAGATCTTCTCCGCCGCCGCCCAGCGCTGCTCCAGCACGTCCACGCCGGGCAGGATGCGCAGGGCCACCACCTTGTCGCCTTCCTGCAGCCGTTCGGTGAGGAAGTTGGCGGTGTCGATGCCCCAGGCGAACCCGCCGATCGGGTGGATGAACGTGGTGGCGCAGTCGGTTTCCACGCCGCGGTCGAACACGACCACCGGCTTGCCGGTCTCGCAGGCGCGCTCCACCGCCGGCGTCAGCGCAGCGGTAGCGTTCGGCGAGATGATGAACGCGTCGCAGTCGCCTTCACTGATGAAGTAATCGATGTCGGCAATCTGGGTGTTCGAGTCGTCCTGCGCGTCGCGGGTTTCCATCTCGGAAATCACGCCTTCGTCCTGGAGCACCTGCAGCTGCTGGTTCATGGTGATCCAGCCGGTCTGCCGCCACGGGTTGGAGATCGACGCGTTGGCGAAGCAGACCTTCTTGGCGCCTTCGGAGGCGAAGTCGGCGGTGTCGGTCATCTCGCCGTCGATGTACTGAAGCCACGGCTGCTCCGGGTCGCCCTGGAATTCGGCGGTCCGCTGTTCGAACTGTTCGTCGTAGACGGCCTGGTCGAACCATTCCGTGGAGGCCTCCGTGGTTTCCGCCGGTGACGGGCTGGCCGCGCCGCCGGGTCCGCCGGTCTCCTCGGTGATTGACGGATCGGTGGTACAGCCGGTCATGGCCATTAACGACGCGGCCGCTGTGAGCGCGACCGCGGTACTTAGACGTTTTCCCGTCATTTCAGTTCCCTCCCTTGTCGGTGCCCTCAGCGGGCTCTGGTGCCGCGATGACGTGTTGTTCGGAATGCGCGGCCGCAGAGCCCCCGCGCCGCTTGCGCTGCCAGGACTGCGCGGCGGCAGCAACAGCGACGATGATGATGGCGCCCTGCACGGTGTCCCGCCAGGTGGATGCCACGCCCAGGAAATTCAGCAGCGTGAACAGCAACTCCAGGGCGAACGCGCCGGCCGCCGCAGAGAGCACCCAGCCGCGGCCGCCGCCCAGCACCACCCCACCCAGTACGACGGCGGTGATCGCCGTGAACTCGTAGCCCTGGCCCACCGACGGATGGACCCCGGCGTACCCGACCAGCAGGATCCCCGAGACTGTGGCGGCCAGCGACGAAAGCATGAAGGCCCGCGTGCGCACCCACCAGACCCGGGCGCCGGTCAGGGCCGCGGCCACGTCGTTGTCGCCGACGGCGACCAGCGTGCGCCCGTAGGGCCGGCGCATCATCCAGACGGCGAGCACGGCGACGGCCGCCAGGATGATGACCGGATAGGGGATGACCTCCAGCACCGGCACGTTTTCGATGCCGCCGCGGCCTATTTGCCGGAAGCTGTCCGCCGGGTTGCCCTGGGCGGCGCCGCCGGTCCAGTTGAGCACCAGGCCCAGCAGCGCCAGCATCATGCCCAGGGTCACGATGAAGCTGGGGACCTTGAGCAGGGTGGTGACCAGGCCGTTGATCAGCCCGATGACCGCCCCGAGGACGAACATCAGCGCCAGCACGGGGATGACCTTGGCGTCGTCCTGGCCGATCAGGTTGCCGGCCACGATCACCTGCATGGTCACTACCGATCCCATGGACAGGTCGAACTCGCCGGAAACGATCACGAAGTACTGCCCGATGGCGGCGATCGCAATCGGGGCCGTCCTGCCGATGAAGCGGATGAAGGACCCCGGCTCGCCGAACGACGGGTTCAGGATGATGATGGCGACCAGCAGCGCGGCCAGGAGCACGAAGATGCCGCCGCCGGGCGTCCGCAGGCTGCGCAGGAAGCGCTCGCCGAGGCCGGCCCGGTTCTGCTGCAGGACCCTGCCGCCGGCCTCCGAATCCAGAACCGTGCTCATGCCTGCACCTCCTGCTGTTGGCCGCCGTGCCCGTAGCGCGGCGGCCGGGCGACGATGGTGCGGCGGGCATAGACGGCGACGGCGACGACGATCACCACGCCGCGGACCACGTCCTTCAGGAACGGGTTGATCTGGAGCACGGACATGATGTTGTCCAGCATCGCGAAGATCAGCACGCCGCCCAGGGTGCCGGTAACGGAGCCCTTGCCGCCGGCCAGCAGCGTCCCTCCCAGGACGACGGCGGCGATCGAGAGCAGGTCATAACCGCCCTGCGAGCCGACCGTTGGGCTGCCGACGCCCAGCCGGCTGGCCAGCAGCAGTCCGGCCATGCCGGAGAGGGTGGAGCAGATGACGTGGGCGGTGATCACCGCGCCCGGGACGCGAATACCGGACATCCGGGCCACGTTGCTGTCGCCGCCGACGGCGTAGATGTGGTGCCCCATGCGCGTGCGGTGCAGCATCAGCAGCACCAGGGCGGCGCAGGCGAGCATGATGAGGGTGGAGATCGGCACCGGCCCTATCCCGGTGGCGCCGATCAGCCGGAAGGAGAACGGGGTCTGGCCAAAACTGCCCTTGTAATTGGTGCCCAGGTAGCCGCTGATCACCAGGCCCATGCCGAGCGTGGCGATGAACCCGTGCACCTTGAGGCCGGCAACGATCAGTCCGTTGGCAAGGCCGATGACGGCGGAGACGCCCAGTGCCAGCAGCACGGCGGCCGGCACGTTTTCGCTCCGGTTGGCCATCACCCCGGCCGCTATCAGGCTGGCCAGGCTGGTCACGTAGGGCACCGAGAGGTCCAGGCTGCCGACCAGGATCACCAAGGTCTGGCCGATGGCGATGAAGCCCAGCACGCTGGTGCCGGTCAGGATGGCGGAGATGTTGCCCGGGCTGAAGAAGTTCCGGCCGGCCGTGGCCACCAGGATGCTGCCGGCGATCAGGGTCAGCAGAGCCACCAGGTACACGATCTGGGTGGAGGTCAGCCGCGCGAAGAAGCCGCCGCCGGCCCGTGCCCGCCGGGTGCGGGCCGGGGTTTGCGTGGTCGTCATGGTGTCCCTCCCGTGGTGCCGCGGTCCTCCGCCAGATGTGACCCGCCGCCGCGGCCTGCGTCCCCAACGCGCCCTGCGTCCCCAAGGCGGGCGCCGCCGTCGTGGTCCGCGTCCCCGAGGCGGGCGCCGCCGTCGTGCCCTGCGGCTGGAAGAGGAGCGCCGCCGTCGTGGTCCGAAGCCGGCGGGGGGCCGTCGGAGGCCGCGCCCGGTACCCGCGCGCCGGTAGCCAGCCGCAGGATTTCCTCCTCCGTGGCGCCGGCCGGCAGCTCACCGGCAATCTGCCCGTCGCGCATTACCAGGACCCGGTCGGACATCCCGATCACCTCGGGCAGCTCGCTGGAAACCATCAGGACGCCCTTCCCCTCGGCCGCCAGCTGGCGCATCAGCCGGTACACCGCCACCTTGGCCCCGACGTCGATGCCCCGGGTCGGTTCGTCCAGCAGCACCACGCCCGGGGACACCGCCAGCCACTTGGCCAGCACGATTTTTTGCTGGTTGCCGCCGGAGAGGTACTGCACCTCCTGGTCCAGGTCCCGGGCGACGACTTCCAGCGCGCTGAACGATCCGGCGACGGCGCGGCGCACCGTTGCGGTTCGCTTGGGGAACACGGCGCGGACCACGCCCAGCGCGTTGTCCAGCAGCGATTGGTTCAGGCTCAGGCCCTGCGCCTTGCGGTCCTCGGTGATCAGCGCGATGCCGTGCCGCACCGCCTGGCGGGGAGAATGCGGACGGACCGGACGGCCGGCCAGCTGCATGCTGCCGCGGTTGAACGGCGCGGCGCCGAAGATCGCTTGCAGCAGTTCGGTGCGGCCGGACCCCTGCAGGCCGGCGACGCCGACGATCTCGCCGGGCATGAGGCGCAGGCTGATGCCGTCCAGCTGGTCGTTGCCGGCGTCGGCGAGTTCGAGCAACGGGGCATTGCGGTCGGTGCTCTGTGCCGCGGGCGCGGCCGGGAGCTTGTCCGGAAAGTACGCGGAGATGGGGCGGCCAACCATCATCCGGACCAGTGAGGCATCATCGAGTTCGGCGGCCGGTTTGGTACCCACGACACGCCCGTCCTTGAGCACGGTGATGGTCTGGCAGAGGTCGAAGACCTCGCGCAGCCGGTGCGAGACGTAGAGGATGCCGGTGCCGCGTTCGGCCAGTCTCCGCACGATCCCGTACAACAGGGACACCTCCGGCCCGGACAACGCGGCGGTCGGCTCGTCCATCGAAATGATCCGGGCTTCGTAGCTGACGGCCTTGGCGATCTCGACGATCTGCTGCTCGGCCACGGACAGCGACCGGACCAGCGCCGTGGGCCGGATAGAGCCGATGCCCAGCGACTCCAGCAGCTCCGCGGTGGCGGCGTTCATCTTGGCCCGGTTGACCAGCAGGCCCTTGCGGGGCTCGCGGCCCAGGTAGATGTTCTCGGCCACCGTGCGGTCCGGCAGCAGGTTGAATTCCTGGAAGACGGTGGACAGGCCGGCTTCGTGCGCCTGGGTGGGATGGCTGAACTGGACGCTTTCGCCGTCCAGCAGCACCGTTCCCGAGTCACGCTGGTACACGCCCGCCAGGATCTTCATCAGCGTCGACTTTCCTGCGCCGTTTTCCCCGACGACGCCGTGGACCTCGCCGGCGTGCAGCGTCAGTGACGCGTCCTGCAGGACGGGGTTGCCGAAGAAACTCTTGGTCAGCCCGCGGACTTCGAGAACGGGTTTCTCCCGTCCGGCGCCGCTGTCGGCCACGGTGTTGCTCGTCTGCTCCACCCACTCACTGTGGCACGCGTCACATAGTTTTGTCGAGGGTGAGGCAAAAGTTGTTTGACCGTGAATTGTTAGTTTCGCTAGAGACAAACAGAAGTGCTGCGTGCTGTACTGAAAGCGTGTTGAAGTCCGATGTCGCCCCCCCGCAACGCCTGGCCGCCCAGCCGGCCGCCGGAGCAAGCGAGGTATTCCAACTGCTGCGCGACGGCCAGCCGCGCACCCGGGCCGAACTGGCGCAGTTGACCGGCTTGGCGCGGTCCACGGTGACCGCCCGCGTGGATGCGCTGATGCGGCTGGGACTGATTGCCCCCATTGGGGGAGCGACCTCGACCGGCGGAAGGCCGCCGTCGTTGTTTGCGCTCAACCCGGCCGCACGGCTGGTGATCGGCGCCGACCTCGGCGCCACGCACGCCCGGGTCGTGGTGGCGGACCTCTCCGGCGACGTGCTGGCCGAGGAACGTGCCGAGCTGAGCATCGCCAGCGGCCCGGACATCGTGCTCGGTTGGCTGACCGACGCCGTGGGGCGGCTGCTGAAGGACGCGGGGCGGAGCGCGGCGGACCTGGGCGCGTTTGGCATCGGGCTGCCCGGACCGGTCGAACACGACACGGGGCGGCCGATCAATCCGCCGATCATGCCCGGCTGGGACCGGGTGGACGTCCCGGCGCGGGTGCAGCAGCATTTCGACGTGCCGGTGCTGGTGGACAACGACGTCAACATCATGGCACTGGGCGAGCAGGCCATGGCCTGGCCCGACACCGCCGACCTGATGCTGATCAAGGTGGCCACGGGGATCGGGGCCGGCATCATTTCCTCGGGGCAGCTGCAACGCGGCGCCCAGGGCACCGCCGGGGACTTGGGGCATGTGCGGGTGCCCCGGGGCGACGACGTGGTGTGCCGGTGCGGGAACACCGGCTGCCTGGAGGCGCTCGCCGGCGC
>NZ_JBNHGL010000044.1:0-19197 GCF_059091245.1 Arthrobacter sp. Y3225116 | reverse complement strand
GCCGCAGCTGCCGCCATCGTGGACCGGCACGGCGGCCGCGTGCCGGATGACCATGCCAGCCTGCTGCAGCTCCCCGGCGTCGGAACCTACACCGCGGCCGCCGTCGCTTCCTTCGCGTTCGGGCTGCCGGAAACCGTGGTGGACACGAACATCCGTCGCGTGCACGCCCGGCTGGTCACCGGAGCCGCGCTGCCCGCGCCGTCGCTGAATGCCGCCGAAATGCGCACGGCGCACCAGCTGATGCCGGTCCACGGCACCAAGGAGTGGAATGCCGGCGTCATGGAACTCGGCGCGCTGATCTGCACGGCGAGGTCGCCGCAGTGCGATGCCTGCCCGGTGCTGGACCGCTGTGCCTGGGTCAGGGCCGGCCGGCCCGAAGCCCACTATGTGCCCAGAGGCCAGGCCTGGGCGGGCACCGACCGGCAGGTGCGCGGGGCCATGATGGCCGTGTTGCGCGAGGCCGAGTCATCGGTTCCGCGCGAGGTCCTGCTCGGCAGCGTTGAACCGGCCGATCTGCCCGCGGCCTACCGGACGCCGCTCGCGGCACTGCGCGCGCTGCCTGCCGGGGACGAACAACTGGGCCGCGCCCTGGACGGGCTGATCGCGGACGGTTTGGCCGTCGCGTCGGGCGGGGGCATCGGCCTGCCCGGGTAGGAAACCGGCTCCTGCGCGCCAGCTGGTGAGAGCGCAGCCTGAGCGGCGGCCCGGCGGGTCCGCTAGTTGTCCCCGCCGCCGGAAGGCTCCTGCCGGCCCCCGGCCATTCCGTCGGCCCGGCCGCCCGGTTCGGCTGCGCCGCCGCTCTGCTCCTGCTGGCCGTCGTCGGCGTCACCGGCCTTGTCCTTGAGGCCGTCCAGCTTGTCTCCCTGCACTTTGGCGGCGCCGTCCTGCTGCTCTGCCTTGCCGCCGCCGGGGACATCTCCCACACCCATGGTCATCCTTACCGTCGCGCCGGCGCGAGGGGCCGGCTGTTCCCTCCCCAACGCCTCCACCCTAGGGGCCCGGGCGGGACGTGTCGACGGGCGGCCGATCAGAGCCTGCGGATCATCCGCGTGTTGCCCAAGGTATTGGGCTTGACCCGGGCCAGGTCGAGGAACTCCGCCACGCCTTCGTCCGTGGAACGCAGCAGCTCGGAATACACCTCGGGGTCCACCACCGACTGGTCGGCCATCACCTCGAACCCGTGCCGGGTGAAAAAGTCCACCTCGAAGGTCAGGCAGAACACGCGGCTAACGCCCAGGTCCTTGGCGGCGGCGATCAGCTCGTCGAGCAGGGCCCGGCCCACTCCCTTGCCGCGCCAGTGTGCGGCGGTGGCCAGCGTGCGCACCTCGGCGATGTCCTCCCACATGACGTGCACCGCCCCGCAGCCCACGATTTCACCCGCCGGGGTCTCCGCGACCCGGAACTCCTGGATGCCTTCGAAGTACGCCACCGCCTCCTTCTCCAGCAGCACCCGCTTGTCGGCCAGCGGCTTGACCAGCCGGCGGATCTGGACGACGTCGGAGGTGCGGGCGGGGCGGATACTGAAGGCGTCGGTCACCCAGTCAGTCTAAAGCCCCAGTTCGGCCGGCAACTCCGTCTGCTGGTCCAGCACGTGGCGGGCGAGGAAGTTGCACACCACCGAATACCAGATCCGGGCATGCTGCGGTGAGAGCACCCAGTGGTTCTCGTCCGGGAAGTACAGGAACCGGTGCGGGGTCTTCCCGTCCGCTCCGGCGGCCAGCTGCGAGCGGGACAACAGTTCGTACCAGAGCCGCAGCCCCTCCCCGATCGGCACCCGGTAGTCCTTGTCCCCGTGCACCACCAGCATGGGTGTGTTGATGTTCTGCACGTGCAGGTGCGGGGAGTTCTCGAGCGCCATCTCCGGCGTCATCTCCCGCTCCCAGTACGGGGAAACGTCCGTCGTCGGCCCGAACTGGTCCAGCGCCCAGAGGCTGGCGTGGGTCACGATGGCCCGGAACCTGTCGGTATGCCCGGCGATCCAGTTGGCCATGTAACCGCCGAAGGAACCGCCCATCGCGGCCGTCCGCGTCCCGTCGATGTCCTCGCGCTGCACGGCGGCGTCGGTGACGGCCATCAGGTCCTCATAGGGCGCCTGCCCCCACTGCCCCCAGCCCCGCCGGATGAAGTCGTCGCCGTAGCCGGTGGACAGGGCCGGGTCCGGCAGCAGGACCGCGTACCCCTGCGCCACCAGCAGCCAGGGGCACCAGCGCCAGCTCCACGCGTTCCACGAGCCGAGCGGACCGCCATGGACCCACAGCACCAGCGGCGCCGGCTGTTGCGCGGACGCATCGGCGGGCAGGGCCAGCCAGGCACGCACGGGGATGTCCGCGCCCCCGGCGGCCACCGTCGTCGTGATCTCTTCCAGCCTCCCGCCCACCTCCGGGCGGGGCGCGGGCGAGGGCAGGACCGTGGCCTCGCCGGAGGACAGGTCGATGCGCACCGGCTCGGGCGGAAACAGGTAGGAGCTGCGCAGCGCGTAGGCGAACTGCCCGTCCGGGCTGACCACGACGTCGGTGTAGGCCGCATCGTCGTGCGTCACCCGCCGCACGGCACCGGTGACGACGTCGATGCAGAACACCGGGGTGCGGCCGCCGTCGTCGGCGGTGACCAGCAGGCCCGAACCGTCGGGCAGCCAGGCTGCGGGGCTGGGCCAGCGGTCCCAGTCGGCAGCCAGCGGCCGCAACTCGCCGCCGGCCAGCGGGAGCAGGCCCAGGGTCACGGAAGGAATGGTCTGCGGCCCGGAGACGGTCTCGCAGACCACCACTACGGTGCGGTTGTCGGGGCTGACCGGGCCCGGTGCATAATCGGTGTCCGGGCTCTCCAGCAGGATCCGCTGCCCGCCGGTGGCCGTGTCCACGGCGGCCAGCACGCTGCGGGCGTCGCCCCGCGCCAGCGCCCGGCGGAGATTGACCACCAGGGTGGCGCCGTCCGGGCTCAGCTCCGCGGCGGTTTCCAGCAAGGCGTTACCCGCCCAGCCGGTGATGTTGCGCAGCCGGCCTTGCGGCTCGTCGTCCACTGTTATGGTTCGGGCCGCCTCCTCCGCATTGTCCTCCAGCACGAAGTGCCGCTTCTGTCCCGGACCCAGATCGTGGTCCCAGAAGCGCACCGGGTACCCGGAATGCAGGACCGCCGAGACCTTCTTGTCCTTCCGCGCGGCACGGCGGTCCGCGTCGTCCTCTTCGTCGACGGCCCCGCCCAACACCTGGGCGTCGACCACCACGGTGTCGGCCTCCCGCGCGCAGCGCACCGCCGCGACCCCGCCCGGCCGGGAGAGCACCACGCGGCCTTCACCCCCGGCGGCCGGCAGGCGCCACAGGGCCGGGACCGGTTCCTTCTCCGAGTCCTCGGGATCCGGGCGCGCGGACGTGAAGTACAGGTCGCCGTTGCGGGCAAAAGCCGCGCCGGACTCGCCCTTGGAGCTCCGCGTAATCCGGCGTGCCGGGCGTTGACCGGCCGGATCGACCTCCCAGAGGGCCGAAACGTAGTCGGTGGAGGCGGGATTCAGCACGCCGACGCAGGTCACCAGGCGGCTGCCGTCCGGGCTGAGGGCTAGGGAGCCGAGCCGCGGCAACGCGATGAAGCGGTCCAGGTCGTGGAACGGGGTGGCGGCACCCTGCTGGAGGGGCAGCTCGGGCCGCATTTCGGAAGTGATTGCTTCAGAACGCATGGAGTAAGTAAACACTACTTGTGTGACGGATCACAGGAAATGGCGGCAATTCGCGGTTTTGCTACGCCGCTGCAGGCCCTGCGACGTGGCGCCCTCCGGTTAACCGGGAGAACCCCGGCCGAAGCCGGGGTTCTCCCTGCGCAGTACGGTGCAGGCTACTGGGAAAGTGCCGGGGTGTCCGGGACTCCCTCGATTGCCTTGGGTGCTCCGGTGCTGCTGAAGACGAACGTCGCCGCGTCGTCTTCGCCCTCGACATCCACGTGGATGGTCTCGCCCGGGTGGAACTCGCCGAAGAGGATCTTCTCGGAGAGCTGGTCCTCGATCTCCCGCTGGATGGTCCGGCGCAGCGGCCGGGCACCCATGGTGGGATCGTAGCCGCGGGTGGCCAGCAGCACCTTGGCCGCGTCGGTCAGGTCGATCTTGAGGCTCTTCTCGGCGAGCCGCTTCCGCAGACGCTCGACGAACAGGTCCACGATCTGGACGATTTCTTCCTCGCTCAGCTGCGGGAAGACCACGGTGTCGTCGACGCGGTTGAGGAACTCGGGCCGGAAGTGCTGCTTGAGCTCATCCTGGACCCGGGCGCGCATCCGCTCGTACCCGGTCTTGGTGTCCGTGCCGGATTGGAAACCGGTCATGACGCCCTTCGAGATGTCGCGGGTGCCAAGGTTGGTGGTCATGATGATCACCGTGTTCTTGAAGTCCACGACGCGTCCCTGGCTGTCCGTCAGGCGGCCGTCCTCGAGGATCTGCAGCAGCGAGTTGAACAGGTCGGCGTGCGCCTTCTCCACCTCGTCGAAGAGCACCACGGAGAACGGGCGACGGCGGACCTTTTCGGTCAGCTGACCGCCTTCTTCGTAGCCCACGTAGCCCGGAGGGGCACCGAACAGCCGCGAGACCGTGTGCTTCTCCGAGTACTCGGACATGTCCAGGGTGATCAGCGCGTCTTCCTCACCGAAGAGGAATTCCGCCAGGGCCTTGGCGAGCTCGGTCTTGCCGACGCCGGTGGGGCCGGCGAAGATGAACGAGCCGGAGGGACGGTTGGGGTCCTTCAGGCCGGCACGGGTACGGCGGATCGCCTGCGAGATGGCCTTGATCGCCTCGTCCTGGCCAATCACGCGCTTGTGCAGCTCGGCCTCCATGTGCATCAGGCGGCTGGACTCTTCCTCGGTCAGCTTGAACACGGGGATGCCGGTGGAGTTGGCCAGCACTTCTGCCACCAGGTCCTCGTCCACTTCGGCGATCTCATCCAGGTCCCCGGACTTCCAGGCGCGTTCCTTTTCGGCCCGCTCGTCCTGCAGCCTGCCTTCCTGGTCCCGCAGTGTCGCGGCGCCCTCGAAGTCCTGGGCGTCGATGGCCGATTCCTTCTGCTTCTTCAGCTCGGCGATGCGCTCGTCGATGTCCTTGAGCTCCGGCGGTGCGGTCATCCGGCGGATGCGCAGCCGCGCCCCGGCCTCGTCGATCAGGTCGATTGCCTTGTCCGGCAGGAAGCGGTCCGAGATGTACCGGTGGGCCAGATGCGCGGCGGCATCCAGGGCGCCGTCGGTGATGGACACGCGGTGGTGCGCCTCGTAGCGGTCCCGCAGTCCCTTGAGGATCAGCACGGCATGCTCCACGGACGGCTCTTCCACCTGGATCGGCTGGAACCGGCGCTCCAGCGCGGCGTCCTTCTCGATGTGCTTGCGGTACTCGTCCAGGGTGGTGGCACCGATGGTCTGCAGTTCGCCGCGCGCCAGCATCGGCTTCAGGATGGAGGCCGCGTCGATCGCGCCCTCGGCGGCACCGGCACCCACCAGGGTGTGGATCTCGTCGATGAACAGGATGATGTCGCCACGGGTCCGGATTTCCTTCAGGACCTTCTTCAGCCGCTCCTCGAAGTCACCGCGGTAGCGTGACCCGGCCACCAGGGACCCCAGGTCCAGAGTGTAGAGCTGCTTGTCCTTGATGGTCTCGGGCACGTCGCCGCGGACAATCGCCTGGGCCAGGCCCTCCACGACGGCTGTCTTGCCGACGCCGGGCTCGCCGATCAACACCGGGTTGTTCTTGGTGCGGCGGGAGAGCACCTGCATGACGCGTTCCATTTCATGCTCGCGCCCGATGACCGGGTCGAGCTTGGATTCACGCGCAGCCTGTGTGAGGTTCCGGCCGAACTGGTCCAGCACCACCGATCCGGCAGGAGTGCCTTCCTGCTGCTGGCCGGCGGTGACCGGCTCCTTGCCCTGGTAGCCGGAGAGCAGCTGGATGACCTGCTGGCGCACGCGGTTGAGGTCGGCGCCCAGCTTGACCAGCACCTGCGTGGCCACGCCTTCGCCTTCGCGGATCAGACCCAGCAGGATGTGCTCGGTGCCGATGTAGTTGTGGCCGAGCTGGAGGGCCTCGCGCAGCGACAGCTCCAAAACCTTCTTGGCGCGCGGCGTGAACGGAATGTGGCCGCTCGGAGCCTGCTGGCCCTGGCCGATGATCTCCTGGACCTGCTCACGAACGCCGTTCAGCGAGACGCCGAGGAACTCCAGTGCTTTGGCGGCAACGCCCTCACCCTCGTGGATCAATCCGAGGAGGATGTGTTCGGTGCCGATGTAGTTGTGGTTGAGCATGCGGGCTTCTTCTTGAGCCAGCACGACAACGCGACGGGCACGGTCGGTAAATCTCTCAAACATCTCGCACACTCCTAGCTACTGCGTACTTTGATGCTACGTGCCCGGATGGCTGTTGTGCGTTCTGTTCGCCCTAGGGGTAATGCCCTCTGCAGGACGGCAAACGGGGCGGACAGTTGCCTGTCCGCCCCGCCGATCGATCTGCCCGTGATGGAACGGGCCGCCCGTTATCCCCCGTGGGCGGCCTTGTAGGCCTCGATGATTTCGGATTGCACACGTCCGCGGTCGCTAACGTTGTAACCGTTCTCCCGTGCCCACGCGCGGATCGCCGAGGCGTCCTGGTTGCGTGTGCTGCCGGCCGGCTTGGCGGCCTTGGAGCCCCGGGCAGGAATCTTCCGGCCGGAAGAAATGTACGGCTTGAGCGCGTCGCGAAGCGCCTCGGCATGCGATGAAGAAAGATCAATTTCGTAGCTGCTGGAATCCAGGCTGAACCGGACCGTTTCATCGGCCGAGCCACCATCCAGATCATCAACCAGAATGATTTTTACTTCTTGCGCCACAGAAGGCTCCTTTGGGTGGGTGTATCTATATGTCCGGCATAATCCGAACCATGCTTATTATGTCCTACACTCCATTTCAAGGCAATACAGCCGGATTCGATCGTCCTGCAATCCGGCATGGATCAGAGCGGATTTGACCGTGTGGGAAATACCGGTATGTCGCGCGCGAATGTGATTAAAGGAAAAACCCCGGACAATTGATGCTTGTCCGGGGCCTTCCCCTATTCCTCGCGGCCTTCGGCCGCGCGCCTTTCGGCTTCGCGCTCGGCCTCGGCCAGCGCTTCGCGTTCTTTCCGGTCGGCGTTGAATATGGCTTTCATCACGAAATAGAACAAAAGCCCGACACCCACCGACGGCGCGAGTACCCACAGATATTCCATGCTCAGCCCAGCTCCGGCTTCAGCAGCGGGAACAGAATCGTTTCGCGGATTCCCACCTGGGTGAAAAGCATCACCAATCGGTCGATGCCCAGTCCGATTCCGCCCATCGGCGGCGCGCCGTATTCGAGGGCACGCAGGAAGTCTTCGTCCAGCTGCATCGCTTCCTCGTCTCCTGCCGCCGCCATTCGCGACTGCTCGGTCAGGCGTTCGCGCTGAATCACCGGATCAATCAGCTCGGAGAAAGCGGTCCCGCGTTCCATTCCGCCAATGATCAGGTCCCAGGCCTCAATCAACTCCGGATTGTCGCGGTGGTTGCGCGCGAGCGGCTGCGCTGCCGGCGGGTAATCGTACACGAAGGTCGGCTGCAGCAGCCTGGGTTCGACGATTTCGCCGAACAGCTCGACGACCACCTTCTGGGTATCCCACTTCGGGTCGATCTTCACGCCGTGCTGCTCGGCTATTTCGCGCAGCTCTTCACCGCCGGTCTGCGGGGTGATTTCCCGACCCACCGCTTCGGACAAACCGGGATAGACGCCCAGCCAGCGCCATTCCCCATTCAGGTCAATGGTGCCCTGCGGGGTTTCAATGACGCGCGTGCCGATGGTGTCGGCCACATTCAGGATCATTTCCTTCATGCGCTCCCCCATGACGAACTGGTCGGCATACGCCTCGTAGCTTTCCAGCGTGGTGAATTCGGGGCTGTGGGTGGAGTCAACGCCTTCATTGCGGAAGATCCGGCCGATCTCAAAGACCCGGTCTATGCCGCCGACCACAGCGCGCTTGAGGTAAAGCTCCGTGGCAATGCGCAGGGTCATGTCCTGGTCAAAGGCGTTCAGGTGGGTCTCGAAGGGACGGGCCGTCGCGCCTCCGTGCACCAGTTGCAGCATGGGGGTCTCCACTTCCACGTAGCCGTGGGAGTGGAGGGTCTCCCGGATGGAGCGGATGACGGCGGCGCGGGTGTAAACCATCTGGCGTGCTTCGTCGCGCACCATGAGGTCCACGTACCGCTGCCGCACGCGGGTCTCTTCACTCAGGCCGGCATGCAGCACGGGCAGCGGACGCAACGCCTTGGAGGCCATCTGCCAGGTATCGGCCATCACGGACAGTTCGCCGCGCTTGGAGCTGATGACTTCGCCGCGGATGAACACGTGGTCGCCCAGGTCCACGAGGGCCTTCCAGTCCGCGAGCGCTTCCTCGCCGATGTTCGCCAGGCTCAACATTGCCTGCAGGCGGACCCCGCTGCCTTCCTGCAGGGTCGCGAAGCAGAGTTTGCCGGTGTTGCGAATGAAGACCACGCGCCCGGACACGCCCACGACGTCGCCGGTGGTCTCGTCTGCCTCGAGGTGGCCGTACTTTTCGCGCACCTCGGCCAGCGTATGGGTCCGGTCCACGCCCACCGGGTACGCCTCGGCCCCGCGCTCCAGGAGTTTGGCGCGCTTGGCCATGCGCACGTGCATCTGCTCGGAGGCGTCGGCAGCCTCGGCTGCGGGATGTGGGGTGGGGGAATTATCGCGGGTCACGGTAGTTAAGGGTACCGGTACCGGGGCCGGGCCAGCCAAACGTCCCTGGCCTTCGTCCGTGGGCGTCAGTAGCCGAGCTGCGCGTTGTCGATCAGCCGAACCGGGCCGACCTGCGCGGCGACCAGCACCAGGGCCTCGCCGGTGAACGGGGTTTCCCTGCAGTTGAAGGCCAGCGGCTCGAGCGTGCGGGGATCCACCACGTCCAGGTAGTCCAGCCGGACGAGCGGCACCGACTCGATCATGGCCAGTGCGCCGTCCACGTCCAGCGGTTCGTGCCGGTCGGCCTGTCCGCGGAGGTACGCCAGGCTGCGGGAAAGCACCAGCGCCGCTTCCCGCTCGGCGTCGTTCAGGAAACGGTTGCGGCTGGAGAGTGCGAGCCCGTCGTCGTCGCGCACCGTGGGCACACCCACAATGTCCACCGGAAAGTTCAGGTCGGCCACCATCCGCTTCACCAGCACGAGCTGCTGCGCGTCCTTCTGGCCGAAGTAGGCGCGGTAGCCGGCCGCGCCGGCCGCCGCGGGCAGCCCGTAATGGAGCAGCTTGGCCACCACGGTGAGGGCGCCGTCGAAGTGGCCGGGGCGGGAGGCGCCCTCGAACTTCGCGCCCAGCGCGCCGGCGTCGATCCTGACCAGCGGCTCGCCGTCCGGGTAGACCTCTTCGACTGCGGGGGCGAACACCACGTCCGCCCCGCACGCCGCCAGCAGGTCCAGGTCGGCTTCCAGCGTGCGGGGGTAGCGGTCCAGGTCCTGCTGCTCGCCGAATTGCAGCGGATTCACGAACACGGAAACCACGACGACGTCGCACGCCTGCCGCGCGGCACGCACCAGCGCTGCGTGGCCTGCATGCAGCGCTCCCATGGTCGGGACCAGTCCCAGCGAAGGCCGCCCGGCGGCCCCCGCTGCCGCCAGCAGGCCGGCCGTGGCGTCCTTCAATTCGCTGCGGGTTTTCACCAGGCGGGGGCGGGTCGTCACGCGTTCTCCTCCGGACGGGACTGGGCAAGGATGTCCAGGATTTCGGTTGCGCGGGCCTCTTTCAGCAGGCCGCGCTGCAGGGCCCGCTGGGCCGTTGCCCGGGCCAGTTCCTCGTAGGCCAGCCGGATGTCGGTGCCGCCCGAATCCACCTCGCGGCGCAGCAGCGCCTCGTGGTGGCTGCGGACGGTGCCGGCGTCGCCGCGGGCCACGGGCCCGGTCAGGGCCGCTTCCCCGGAGGCCAGCGCGTTCTCCAGGGATGCCCGCATCAGCCCGCTGAGCACCCGGTCCGGCTGCTCCACGCCAACCTCGGCCAGCAGTTGCGCCGACTGGGCCGCGATGGTCACCAGGTGGTTCGAGGCGTGCGCCAGGGCGGCGTGGTAGAGCGTGCGGTCCTTCTCGGCGATGACCACCGGTTCGCCGCCCATCTCCACGACCAGCGCCTGGGCGATCGGCAGCACCGTGGCCTCGGCCGTCACCCCGAAGCTGCAGTCATTCAGCCGGGCGAGGTCCAGGCTCATGCCCGTGAAGGTCATGGCCGGGTGGATGGCCAGCGGGATGGCGCCCTTGGCCCGGGCCGGCGCCAGCACCGCGGTGCCGTAGCGCCCGGAGGTATGCACCACGAGCTGGCCCGGCTGCCAAACCCCGGCCGCGGCCAAGCCGTCCACCAGTTCCGGCAGGGCGTCGTCCGGTACCGCCAACAGCACCAGTTCGGCCCGTTCCACGATCTCGGGGATCTGCAGCACCGGAACGCCGGGCAGCAGGTTTTCGGCTCGTTCCCGACTGTCCTCAGACACCGCTGACACCCCGACGACGGCGTGCCCCACGCCGCGCAGCGCGGCACCGAGGACGGCGCCGACCTTGCCGGCGCCGATGACTCCGATGCCCAGCCGTCCGGGCCTACTCCTGCCCACCATCGCGGCCCTCCTTGTTCCCTTGTGGTTCGTCCTGCTGCGCCGGTTCGTCCTGCTGCGCCGGCCCGCGGATGCCGCCCGGGGGCCCCTCCGCCGCGTCGGGGACGGGATCGGATCCGGCCCCCCGGGCTTCCAGCCAGCGTTCCGGGACGCTGCGGCGCCGGGCCGCGGCGGCCCGGACCGACTGCTCGTCGAAGAGCCGGCGGGCGGTGTCGGCGTCGACCTGGTAGATCACCGGCGTGACCGGTCCGGCGGTCGTGTGCAGGCGCAGGTCCGCCACGCGCAGGCGGCGGGCCAGCGGGCCCTGGTGCAGCGCGATGGACTGGGTCCGCTCGTGCGGCACCACCGAGAGGCTGCGCCAGAGCCGGCCGCTGCGGGCCAGCAAGGCGGTCCCGGTGACGGCGAAGCCGTTGCGCCGCCAGGTCAGCCAGGACAGCCACCGCACCCGCCGCGGCGAGGTGACGAATCCGCCGTCGGAGGCGCCGGCGTCGTCCTGGTCCTTGGCCGCTATCCCGTCCAGGCCCGCCCCGAAGACGGTGAACGGATCCTCGGTGCCAGGGTCCGGGAGCACCAGCGCCAGCATCTGCATGACTTCCTGCTGCGTGCCCACCGGCAGCAACGTGGTGCGGGCGCCCGCGTTCTCCGCGCTGAGGCCGTAGCCGGCCACGTTCACCCGCATCCGGTACCAGCCCTTGAGGCGCCACAGCGGCGACTGCATGATCTCCACGGCCTGCACGCGCCCCGGCGGGACGGTCTGCGCCCGGGTCTCCAGCAGGCCGTAGCGGAGCCGGATGCCGTCCGGGGAGATGGCGGCGCGGAAGTTGTAGCCGGTGCTGAAGGTGGACCAGTAGCCGGCCACCACGCCGAACGCCGCGGGGACCAAAAAGGCCGGGCCGAACGCGGCACCGAACACAAAGGTCGAGAGCCCGGCCGCGATCAGCATGATGAGCAGGAACAGCGTGGTTCCGGACAGCAACACCGCGCCGAGGATCCGGCCGCCCGGGATGGCCAGGATCTGCTGTTCGGGGGCTTCGGCCACCGCTTCCTGCGGATGCGCGGGATCGCTGCCCAGGCCGGCGGCCCGGGCCAGGATGGTGGCGCGCAGCTGCTGCGCCGAGGCCAGCGGAAGGTAGGCCAGCCGCACGGCCGATTCGCCGGCGTCGGCCACTTCGAATTTGAGTTCGGCCAGGCCGAAGATCCGTGCCAGCAGCGGCTGGATGACGTCGATCGCCTGCACCCGGTCCAGCCGCGCCTGGCGGTGCTGGCGGAACAGGACGCCGGAGTTCACCCGGACATGGTCGTCGGTGACCTGATACCGGGTGAACCACCAGGAGAGGAAGAATCCGCCCACCAGCAGCACGGCGACCACGGCCATGACCAGCACGGTCCAGACGGCGCGGCCCCCGCTCAGGCCCCAGAACTCGTCGCCGCGGAACATCGCCTCGAACCAGTCCCGGCCGAAGAAGTAGGCGATCGCCGCGAGCGCCAGCCAGCCGCGGACCAGCGGCGAGACGGGGTGCACGCGGTGCCAGGTGCCGGTGGCGTCCGGCGTCAGGGGCACCCCTTGGGAGGCCGGCACTACTTCGCCGGGCGCGTCCGGCCCCTGCCCGGGCAGCGGGGCCTGCCCGTTGCTGCCGGGAACGGTCATAGCCCGGCCAGCCTTGCCTGCCCGCGGTCGGAGAGTTGTTCGCGCAGCCGGGCTCCTTCTGCCGCCGGCACCCCCGGAATGCCGGCGTTGGTCTGCGGGCTGGCGGTGTGCAGCTTCACCGAGCACAGGCCGAAGGCCCGCTCCAGCGGCCCCACGCCGACATCCACGTACTGCATCCGGCCGTAGGGAACCACCATGACGCGCTGGAAAAACAGTCCGCGCCGGATCAGCAGGTCCTCGTCGCGTTCGGCATATCCGATGGCCCTGACCTGGCGCGGGATCAGGAGCCCGGCCCAGACGCAGAGCGCGAGCGTGCCCAGGCTCAGCAGCCAGCCGAGCCACGCCGGGAAGCCGGGCCAGAGGCCGGTCAGCGCCAGGACGAGCGGGGCGGACAGCAGGGCGACGGCGACCACCGTGAAAATGGCCCAGCCGACCAGTCGCACGGTGACGTACTTGGGCGAGACCCGGATCCAGCTGATGCCGGCCGGATCGATCGCTTCGCTAGGCATACTCCCCCTCGCCCTGGGCCTCGGTACCGTTGTCCTGGGCCGCTTCGGTGTCCTCGGGCGGAAGCTTGCAGAAACGCTCCACCACCAGCCCGATCACCACCATGACCAGGCCACCGCCCATCATAGCCAGCACGGCCGGCAGCGCCCCGAGGCCGGGCCGGTACAGCAGCAGCATGAGCTGGTCCACCATGATGCCGCTGTGCCAGCCGAAGATCAGCGACCCGGCATAGGCGCAGGCCTGGGCCAGCACGAGCGTGCGGGCCGCGAGTACCGGATTCAGCTCCTTGTCCCGGTTGCCGTTGCGCCAGCGGCGCACCTTGAGGCCGAGCACCAGGGTGAAGACGGCGATGGCGGCCATCGTGGCCAGCGAGGAGAGGTGCAGGACGGGCACCGGCAGCCCGCCGCGCCCGGCGAGCAGGTTGCCCAGCCAGCCCAGCACTGCGGTGACGACGGCGATGGTCGCCAGAGCGCGGTATCTGATGGTCCTCACGAAGCCCCCACCCCGCCGGACACTATTGACCGGCTTCGAACGGCTCGGATTCGTAGGGTTCCACGCCGTCCAGGTCGCCGGCCGCCTGGGCCAGTTCGCCGACCGGGACGCCGTTGAGCGTGGCGTTCGAGTCCATCCAGGCCCAGGGCGCCAGCACGAAGGCGCGTTCGTGCGCGCGCGGGTGCGGGATGACCAGGTCCTCGTCGTTGAGCGTGAGGTCGCCGTAGGTGATGATGTCCACGTCCAGCGTCCGCGGCCCCCACCGCACGTCGCGGGTGCGGTGGTGCTTGTTTTCCACGGCCTGGCAATGGGCCAGCAACTGGTGCGGGTCCAGGTCGGTCTCCACCTCGAGCACCATGTTCAGGTAGTCCGGCTGGTCCTCGGGGCCGCCGACCGGCTTCGTCTGCACCACGGCCGAGACTTCGCGCAGGCGCACGTGGGGGGTGTCCACCAGGTCCGCCACCGCGTGCGAGAGGGTGTCGCTGCGTGCGCCGAGGTTGCTGCCCAGCGCCAGGACCGCGCGGACGCTCATGGCTGCTCCCGGTAGATGCTGACCGTGACGTCGGAAAACTCCACCTGGATGGGCGCCTGCGGCTTGTGCACCGTGACCTCGACCGCCGCCACGGCGAACGTGCGCAGCACGTGGTCGGCTATACGTTCGGCCAGGGTTTCGATCAGCTGCAGGGCCTCGCCGGCGATGATCGCGTCCACCTGGTCGGCGAGCTCGGCGTAGTTTGCGGTCTTCGCCAGGTCGTCGTCGGCCGCGGCGGCCCGGATGTCGGTGTGCAGGGTGACGTCGACGATGAACGGCTGGCCGTCGCGGCGCTCATGCTCCAGCACGCCGTGGTAGCCCGTGGCCCTGATGCCGGAAACCTTGATGAGGTCCGGCCGTGCCGGAGGTGCTGGCGTCACGTCCGGGCCTACTTGGTCCAGGCGGCGGCGACTTTGACCGCGTCCAGCGAGGCGCCGGCGTCGTGCACGCGCACGCCCCAGGCGCCGTTGGCGGCGGCCAGCGCGGAGACCGCCAGCGTGGCCTCGTCGCGTTCCTTGGGTGCGGCGGCCTTGCCGGCGGTGGTCAGCAGGGAACCGAGGAACCGCTTGCGGGATGCGCCGACCAGCACCTTGTGCCCCAGTTCCGCGATCCGGTCCGTGGCGCGCAGCAGCTCCCAGTTGTGGTCGGCGTTCTTGGAGAAGCCCAGTCCCGGATCCAGGATGATCTGCTCCGGCGCCACGCCGGCGGCGACGAACTTGTCCCGCAGCTCGGTCAGCTCCGCGAGGACCTCGGCCACCACGTCCTGGTAGTCCGCCTTGGGGTCGACCTCCCGGGCGTCCCCGCGCCGGTGCATCAGGATGTAGGGGACCTTCCGCTCGGCCACCAGGGCGGGCATGTGCGGGTCGTGGGTCATGCCGGAGACGTCGTTGACGATGGCCGCCCCGGCGTCCAGTGCCTTGGCCGCCGTGTCCACGTGCATGGTGTCCACGCTGATCAGGGCGCCGGCCTTGACCAGTGCCTCGATGACGGGGAGGATGCGCTTCTGCTCTTCCTCGGGGGTGATCGAGTCGGCGTTGGGGCGGGTGGATTCACCGCCGACATCGATGATGTCGGCGCCGCCGTACAGCAGCTTCAGCCCGTAGGCGATCGCCGCTTCCTTGTTGGCGTGGTCGCCGCCGTCGCTGAACGAGTCCGGGGTGACGTTCAGGATGGCCATGACGACGGCACGGTCGTTGGGCAGGTCCGCGAACTTCTTCGGCTCGCGCGCCTTGCGCAGCACGGGCAGCGGCGACGTGGCGGGCCCGGTTCCGGGGACTGCGGCGAGTGAATCCATCTATCTGTACCGTCTCTTCTCTTCGCTATCGTCCGATAATCAGGCTCATGGCCTCGGCTCGGGTGGCCTGCTCGCGCAATTGGCCGCGCACGGCCGAGGTGACTGTCTTCGCCCCCGGCTTGCGGACCCCGCGCATGGACATGCACATGTGTTCGCATTCGACGACGACGATCGCGCCCTTGGGCTCCAGGTACTTGACCATGGCCTCGACGATCTGCGTGGTGAGGCGTTCCTGCACCTGCGGGCGCCGGGCGTAGATTTCCACCAGGCGGGCGAGCTTGCTCAACCCGGTCACTTTACCGTCATGGGACGGAATGTAGCCAATGTGGGCGGTGCCGTGGAACGGGACCAGATGGTGCTCGCAGGTCGAATAGAACGGAATGTCCTTGACCAGCACCATTTCCTCGTGGTTGATGTCGAACGTGGTGCCGAGGATGTCCGCCGGGTCCTGATGCAGGCCGGCAAACACCTCCGCGTACGAACGGGCGACCCGCTGCGGGGTGTCCCGCAGGCCTTCGCGGTCGGGATCTTCGCCGACGGCGATGAGGATTTCGCGCACCGCCTTCTCGATCCTGGGCAGGTCGATCAGCGGGTCGAAATCCAGCTCTGCGACAACGTCATCGTATTCGGTCACGTATGTGATCCTAGCTGCTGGCGCCGGGTACGCCGCTTCGGCCGTCATCCCCGGGAAGGTCCCCGCCGGCCGGATTCGGGTCCACGATCACGGCCGCGTGGCTTCCTTCCTGCTGCTGGCCGTTGGCGGCCGCTTCCCGCTCCCGGCGGGAAACCACCGGCGGGATGTTGTGTACCGGCCGGGTTTCCTTGGACAGCCACACGTCCCGCAGCTCGCGGCGGCGCAGGTCGTGGAAGATCTCGGCGATCTCACGCTGGTTCAGCGTCTCGCGTTCCAACAGGGCCAGGGCCAGCCGGTCCAGCACGTCGCGGTTCTCGGTCAGGATCGCGTAGGCCTCGTCGTGGGCGTCGTCGATGAGCCGGCGCACTTCTTCATCCACCACGAAGGCGACGTGGTCGGAGTAGTTGCGTTCGTGCGACATGTCGCGGCCCAGGAACGGTTCGCCGCCGCCCTGGCCCAGCTTCACGGCACCCACGCGTTCGCTCATGCCGTACTGGGTGACCATCTGGCGGGCGGTGCTGGTGGCCTTCTCGATGTCGTTAGACGCGCCGGTGGACGGATCGTGGAAGACGATCTCCTCGGCCACGCGGCCGCCCATGGCGTAGGCGAGCTGGTCCAGCAGTTCGTTGCGGGTCACGGAGTACTTGTCGTCCTCCGGCACCACCATGGTGTAGCCCAGGGCGCGGCCGCGGGGCAGGATGGTGACCTTGGTGACCGGCGCGGAGTAGCGCAGCGCGGCCGCGACCAGGGCGTGTCCGCCTTCGTGGTAGGCGGTGATCTTGCGCTCGTGCTCCTTCATGACGCGGGAGCGCTTTTGCGGCCCGGCCATGACACGGTCGATCGCTTCGTCGAGCGCCCGGTCGTCGATCAGCTGGGCGTTGGACCGGGCGGTCAGCAGTGCGGCTTCGTTGAGCACGTTGGCCAGGTCGGCGCCGGTGAATCCGGGCGCACGCTTGGCCAGGGAACGCAGGTCCACGCCCGGGGCCATGGGCTTGCCGGCGGCGTGCACCTGCAGGATCTGGTGGCGGCCTTCCAGGTCGGGGGCCTCGACGGCGATCTGCCGGTCGAACCGGCCCGGGCGCAGCAACGCCGGGTCCAGCACGTCGGGACGGTTGGTGGCGGCGATCAGGATGACGTTGGTCTTGACGTCGAAGCCGTCCATCTCGACCAGCAGCTGGTTCAGCGTCTGTTCGCGCTCGTCGTTGCCGCCGCCCACGCCGGCGCCGCGGTGCCGGCCGACCGCGTCGATTTCGTCCACGAAGATGATGGCCGGCGAATTGGTCTTGGCCTGTTCGAACAGGTCGCGGACGCGGGAGGCGCCGACGCCTACGAACATTTCCACGAAGTCGGAGCCGGAGATCGAGAAGAAGGGGACGCCGGCTTCGCCGGCAACGGCCCGGGCCAACAGGGTCTTGCCGGTACCGGGCGGACCGTAGAGCAGCACGCCCTTGGGGATCTTCGCCCCGACGGCCTGGAATTTGGCAGGTTCGGAGAGGAACTCCTTGATCTCGTGCAGTTCCTCCACGGCCTCGTCCACGCCCGCGACGTCGGCGAAGGTCACCTGCGGCATGTCCTTGGTGATCATCTTCGCCTTGGACTTGCCGAACTGCATGACCTTGGAACCGCCGCCCTGCATGCGCGAGAGCAGGAACCAGAAGATCAGGCCGATGATCAGGATGGGCAGGATCAGGCTGATGAAGCTCATGAACCAGTTGTTCTCCACCGGCTGGTCGGTGAAGGTGTCCACGTCGGAGGCGTTGATCGCGTCCACGATGTCGGGACCGCGGTCGCGGCTGTAGAAGAAGGTGATCGACTTGCCCTTGTTGGCGTCGTCGATGACCAGGTCTTCGCGCAACGTCAGGTCGACGCTCTGGGCGCCGTCGTTCATCCGGGCCTGTTCCGCCTTGTTGTCCCGCAGCAGTTCAAGTCCCACACTGGTGTCGACCCGTGAAGACTGCGGACCGGCTAAATTGGGCACGGCGATCAGGAGGATGACCAGGACCAGGACAATCCAGATGATCGGTCCCTTGAAAAGGTTCTTCAATTTCATGCGACTTGGGGGCTTGCGCCCGTCCCTCCTGCTTGTCCGCGCGTGATGGCAGCACTTCGGCTACTACAGCTATACACTGTCCGTCTTCCTTCACGCTCAAGGGAGGGCATTAGTTCCCTCTGGGCGTAGCCTAGCCTGCGGCGGACGGTGCGGCGGTTATTCGTAGATGTGCGGTGCCAGGGTGCCGATGAAGTCCAGGTTGCGGTAGCGCTCGGCGTAGTCCAGCCCGTAGCCCACCACGAACTCGTTCGGGATCTCGTAGCCGACGTACTTGACGTCGATTTCCACCTTGGCGGCGTCGGGCTTGCGCAGCAGGGTGCAGATTTCCACGCTGGCCGGACCGCGGGAAATCAGGTTGGTCTTCAGCCAGGACAGGGTGAGGCCGGAGTCGATGATGTCCTCCACGATGAGCACGTGCTTGCCCATCAAGTCCGTCTCGAGGTCCTTCAGGATCCGCACGACGCCGGAGGACTGGGTGCCGGAGCCGTAGGAGGAGACGGCCATCCAGTCCATCTTGACGTGGCTGTGCAGTGCCCGGGCCAGGTCCGCCATGACCATCACCGCGCCCTTGAGGACGCCGACGATCAGCAGGTCGCGCCCTTCATAGTCCCTGTCGATTTCGGCAGCCAGCTCGGCGACGCGCTGCTGGATCTGCTCCTTGGTGTAGAGGACGTGCTTGAGGTCTGCCTGGACGTCGTTGGAATCCACCACATGCTCCCGGGTCTAGCGGTCTGTCTGGCCGGGGCTGCGGCCAGTTGTTCTCAACACAAGATTGCCATAGCCTGTGCCATCTTGGTGAACCGCGTTGGCAGCAGTCCGGCGGTAGACGCTGACGAATCCGGCCAACTGCACCGGGCCGGCCGAGCCTTGGCGGCGCAGCAGCGATTCGGCCGCCTGCAGCCGTTCGTAGCTGGGGTTTTCGCCGCCCAGTTCGGCGGCGGCCAGGGCGATCACGCGGTGCTTCATGGCGGCCGGGAGTTGTTCCATGCCTTCCCGCGGCAGCTCCAGCCCGTCCGGTGTGGCCACCCGCAGCCGGCGGTATTCCTCGGCCGCCCGTGCCTGCAGGTAGTCGGCGTCGGCGGCCAGGATCTGTGCCGACCGCCACAGCGCCTGGGCGACGCCGGGACCCATCTCGTCCTCCAGGAACGGCATCACCCGCATGCGGATCCGGGAGCGCATGTACTGCGGATCACTGTTGGCGGGGTCGTGCCAGGGCTGCAGCCCGGCGACCGCGCACACCTCCTCGGTGTCTTCCCGGCGCAGCGATAGGAACGGACGCAGGTACCGGCCCCGCTTCACCGGCATGCCGGCCAACGACCGTGTGCCCGAACCGCGGCCCAGGCCCAGCAGCACCTGCTCGGCCTGGTCGTCCAGGGTGTGCCCCAGCAGCACCGCCGCGGCCCCGAGTTCCGCCGCGGCGGCATCCAGCGCCGCGTAGCG
>NZ_JBNHGL010000043.1:0-19652 GCF_059091245.1 Arthrobacter sp. Y3225116 | reverse complement strand
CGGGGATACCGGCCGCCATCCTGTCCAGCCTCCGGCCGCCGCGCCGGACAAGCCCCTTTCGGAGGCCGGGCGCGAGGCCGTCGACGCCGGCGAGATGACCGTTGAGCAGGCGCTGGCCGCCCGCGATCTGCTGATGGGCCAGGCGAAGAACATGGTGGCCATGATGGAGTCCCGGCAGGAGCAGGACCCGCATGACGTGGACCTGGAACTGCTGGCCCAGCAAAAGGCCCTTGCCGAGCGTGCCGCCGTCCTGAACCGCAGGGCCGCGGACAAGAAGCGGCTCAGCGACGAGAACGAACAGCGCCGGCACACGGCCATGGAGCGGCCGGCGGCGGACATTGCCTCCGCACCGATGGAATTCGTGGCCGTCCCGGGAACCGACCGGCACGAGCTCCGGCCGTCATCGACGTCCTACGTTCCGGTGGTGACGACGCCGGCTTCGGCCCAGGCGCCGCCCACTCCGGCGAAGCGTACTCCGGCGCAGGCACCCTCCGGCCGGCAGCAGGCTCCCGTCCGCCGGAAGCCGGCACCGGAAACGGTCAAGCCGCAACCACCGGCGGCGACGCAAGCTGTGCCGGCGGGATCAGGGAAACCTGCAGGGCAGGACCGGAAATCGGCTCCGGCACCGGTGGACACGGCCGCATCGGCGCCGCCGCGATCGAAGATCCTGGCCCAGGCCGAAGCACTGGCCGAAGGGCGCGGTGCCACCATCCATCCGCTCAAGGCCAGCAGTGCCTACGGGCTGGATCCCCTCGACGCCCGGACGGCAGGGCTCGACCGGCTCCGTCGGGTGAGGCTTGCGGTCGGTGGTGCGCTGGTGGTTGGCGCCGCTGCCTTCGCGGCGGGGATTGCCATGATGCTCGGTATCTTTGGCGGCTAAAGCCGCCGCTCAATCGCTGGTTCACATTCCAAGGAGACACATGACCGCACCCGAGAGCTCAATCGCCATCGCGCGCACTGCCGCGAAGGCAGCCAGCGACAAAATCGCCGAAGACATCGTCGCCATCGACGTCAGCGAACGGCTGGCCATCACTGACGTGTTCCTCATCGCCTCGGCACCCACCGAGCGGCAGGTCAACGCCATCGTCGACGGCATCGAAGAGGAACTGCACAAGCAGGACCTGCGCCCGGTCCGCCGCGAAGGCCGGTCCGAGGGGCGCTGGGTGCTGCTCGACTACGCGGGCGTGGTCATCCACGTCCAGCATCAGGAAGACCGCGTCTTCTACGCCTTGGAGCGGCTGTGGAAGGATTGCCCCTTCATCGACTTGCAACTGGACGCGAAGCCCGCGTCGACGGACACGGAGTAGCCGGGCCGACGGGCCCGGGCGGCCGGAACCAATCCTCCGGCTGCCGGCCGCCCGGAACCACCCGCTGATTTGGAATCCGTGCGGGTCTCTGCATAGAATATTCAAGTTGCTTCGAAGGAAGCGGCACGGAATCCGCAAGGATAACGGGGCTGTGGCGCAGCTGGTAGCGCACCTGCATGGCATGCAGGGGGTCAGGGGTTCGAGTCCCCTCAGCTCCACTCCGTGAACCACCATCGGTGATATTCACGCAGCGGAATATAACGCCGGTTCGGCGAATCATTCCATTCCAGGGGCTGTGGCGCAGCTGGTAGCGCACCTGCATGGCATGCAGGGGGTCAGGGGTTCGAGTCCCCTCAGCTCCACCCATCAGAAAAGGTCCGGCGCAAACAAACTGTTTGCGCCGGACCTTTTCGTATCCGCCAGGCGGGAAAACTTTCTTAGTGTCCGCCAAGCGCCGTGCCCAGCCGCCCGCCCCGGCGACCGGCGGCCCTCGTCCCGTTATCTCGAGCGCGACGCGAACACGCGATCGAACCCTTGTTGCGCATCACGCGCCGACGTGCGGAGAACGCTCCTGTTCGACCGACGGTGGTCACGATGCCATAACTCCTTGAAACCCGCAGTAATTCAACGTTAAAGCGCCGCGCTTGTGCGTTTTCGCGGCAGATCTCCGCGCGGATTCAGCTGAGGGCGAACGGGCCGTTGCTACGGTTGGGAAAGAAACAACCAGTCAACGATCAGCCTGGGGACAGACGGCGCGGAGCCGTCGCAATGTGCTGGATGTCGAACTGACGGTTGGGGGTAACTTCCCGCCATCGCCTTGGCGAGACCGTCTTCCTCTGCGCCGCGATCGCGGCAGCGGAGGCTAAAGGTTCGACGCCTGGCCGTTGTCCGCAGGACCAAGCACCAATCGCTGCAAAGCCGCGCGATCCTGGCGGCCCGGCAGCGTAGACGGGCCGTGAGTGAACGAACAAGTTGCGCTGAGCGTACAGAGTGTCTACAAGGTCTTCGGCAAGCGTCCTGCCGAGGCCGTCAAGCGCCTCAAAGCCGGGAAGACGCGCGAGGAAGTGTCCTCCCTGGGGACGGCCGCGGTGATCGACGCGTCGTTTGATGTCCGGGCCGGCGAGATCTTCGTGGTCATGGGGCTGTCCGGTTCCGGCAAATCGACCCTGATCCGGACCCTCAACGGGCTGCAACCGCAGACCGCTGGGAACGTCGTCGTCCGCGGAACGGACATCTCCAAAATCTCCGACAGGGAACTGCGGAAGGTCCGGCAAGAGAAAATCTCCATGGTCTTCCAGCACTTTGCGCTGATGCCGCACCGCACCGTGGCGGACAACGCGGCCTACGCCCTGGAAGTCCAAGGCGTCGGCAAGGCCGAACGACTGTCGCGCGCCGAGAAGGTGCTGAAGCTGGTGGGCCTGGACGGCTGGGGGGACAAGTTCCCGTCCGAGCTGTCCGGCGGCATGCAGCAGCGCGTCGGCCTGGCCCGCGCGCTGTGTGCCGAAACCGACATCCTGCTGATGGATGAGGCGTTCTCGGCCTTGGACCCGCTGATCCGGCGTGAGATGCAGGAACAGTTGGTCGGGCTGCAGGCCGAACTGGGCAAGACGATCGTGTTCATCACCCACGACCTGAACGAGGCAATGTTCCTCGGCGACCGGATCGCGGTGATGCGTGATGGCCGCATCGTGCAGATCGGCACCCCCGACGACATCCTGACCCACCCCGCCAACGACTACGTGGCCCAGTTCGTCCAGGACGTGGACCGTACCCGCGTGCTGACCGCAGGGTCCGTGATGGAGCCGGCCCGCGCCGTCGTCAATCTCTCCGGCGGTCCGCGCAACGCACTGCGCACCATGCGGGACTTGCAGACCTCCGCAGCCTTTGTGGTGGACCGGCGCAGGACCTTCTTCGGCACGGTGCGCGACCGCGATGTGATGAACCTGGTGGAATCGCGGGCGCAGGACCTGACGGCCGCCGTGCAGAACGGCAACGGGCCGGTCCGCGCCGAGACCCCGCTGTCGGAGCTGTTCGGCCTGGCGGTGGAAAGCCCCGTGCCGCTGCCGGTGGTCGACGACGAGGGCCGGTTGGTGGGAGCCATCCCGCGGGTGACGCTGCTGGCCGCCCTGGGCAACGTGCCGTCCGCCACCACCGGCATTCCGATCGTGGAAAGCGAGCCGGCACCCGTCCCCGAACAGGAAGTCACCCGGACCCTCAACAAGACCTCTGAGCAAGGAGGAGCCCGATGACGGACCTCGAGTTTCGGATCCCGCTGGGCGACTGGGTGGACGTTGGCCTCGATTGGCTGCTGGCGACCTTCGCGGCAGTCTTTGCCTTCGTCCGCACCTTGTTCCTGGGTGCCTACGACAGCCTGGAGTGGCTGCTGATCACGCCTCCCAGCTGGGTGATCATTATCGTTCTTGCCGCCATCGCCTATGCAGCCAAAGGCTGGAAGCTGGCGCTGGGCACCCTGGTCGGCTTCCTGCTGATCGTCGGCGTGAACCAGTGGGAGCACGCCATGGAGTCGTTCGCGCTGGTCATCGTGGCCACCGTGGTTGCGGTGGTCATCAGCGTCCCGACCGGTATCCTCGCCGCCAGCTCCACGACCGCCTCCGCCATCATCCGGCCCATCCTGGACTTCATGCAGACCATGCCCGCCATGGTTTACCTGATTCCGGCCCTGGTCATGTTCCGCGTGGGGGTGGTTCCCGGCATCATCGCCACCATCATCTTCTCCATGGCGCCGGGCGTGCGTTTCACCGAGCTGGGCATCCGCGGGGTGGACAAGGAAGTGGTGGAGGCCGGCTATGCCTTCGGCTCCAGCCCGGGCAGCATCCTGCGCAAGATCCAGCTGCCGCTGGCCATGCCCACCATCATGGCCGGCATCAACCAGGTCATCATGCTGGCCCTGTCCATGGTGGTCATCGCCGGCATGGTCGGTGCCGGCGGGCTGGGCGGCGAAGTGGTCGCCAGCCTGAACCGGATCGACGCCGGCCTCGGGTTTGAGGCGGGGCTGGCCGTGGTCATCCTGGCGATCTTCCTGGACCGCGTGACCGCCAGCGTGGGCAAGGCCTCGCAGCCTGGACAGCGGCGGCTCGCCGGCCGGCTGGCGAAGCGGACCCTGCAGAGTGCGTGACGGCGCCGTCGACAAGACCAATCAACGTGCCCTGGGGCATAACGAAAGGAACAACATGAAGCACTACAGCAAGCTGGCGGCGGTAGCCGCCGTCGCGGCACTCGGACTGACAGCCTGCGGCAGCGGCGGCGGGTCGGAGGGTGGCGGCGCAACCGGGGGCCTGGACAACGGGGACCAGCAGGACGTGACCATCGCGGTGTTCAACGGCTGGGACGAGGGCATCGCCGCGTCCGAACTGTGGAAGACCATCCTCGAGGAGAAGGGCTACAACGTCACGCTCGAATACGCCGACCCGGCACCGGTCTTCTCCGGCCTGTCCAGCGACGACTACGACGTGACGCTGGATACCTGGCTGCCGGTCACGCACGCCAGCTACCTGAAAAAGTACGGCGACAATATCACCGAACTGGGCCAGTGGAACGACGAAGCGAAGCTGACCATCGCGGTGAACGAGGACGCTCCGATCGATTCCCTCGACGAACTGGCGGCCAACGCCGACCTGTTCGACAACCGCCTGGTGGGCATCGAGCCCGGCGCGGGCCTGACCGAGGCCACCAAGGAGCAGGTCATTCCGACCTACGGCCTGGAGGACATGGAGTACCTGACCTCCTCCACCCCGGCGATGCTCTCCGAGTTGAAGTCGGCCACCGACGCCGGCGAAAACGTCGCGGTCACCCTGTGGCGTCCGCACTGGGCCTACGACGCCTTCCCGATCAAGGATCTGGAAGACCCCGAGGGCACCCTGGGCGGGGCCGAAGGCCTCTACACCTACGCCAGCACCACGTTCGAAGAAGACTTCCCGACCCTGGCGGGCTGGCTGAAGGACTTCAAGATGGATTCGGAAACGCTGTACTCGCTCGAGAACGCCATGTTCAATGAGGCCGACACCGACGACTACGGACCGATCGTGGAACAGTGGATCGGCGAAAACCAGGAGTACGTGGACGGCCTCACCGCCGGATAGGTCAGCGCAACCGTAACCGACCGCAGCAGCCAGCAGGCGCCGCCGGGTCCCGCCCCACGGCGGGGACCGGCGGCGCCTGCCCCGGCGAATCCCTCAGGTGCGCCTGGTCGTGATGCTCATGTCGCGCAGGATCACCGACAGCTGGTCCATGAACAGGCCCAGCTGCGCGTTCTGCCGGTCGTTGATCAGCAGCGCAAAGATGTTCCGTGCCAGCCGGATTTCCGGCACGTCCAGCACCACGATGCCGTCGGGCCCGTCGTGCATGGCCAGTTCCGGCACCAGCGCGGCGCCCAGGCCCGCGGCGGCCATGGCCAGGCTGGCGTTGAAGTCGTCGCAGTAGGCGACCACCCGCGGGTGGAGGTTGCAGCTGGCGAAGAGGCGCTCGATCACGGTGGCGTCCGCCGTGCCGGGATGGTGCATGATCCAGGGCATCTCCGCCAACTGGGAGGCCGTCACCGAAGCCCCGGGCCGGATGCCCCACGATTCGGGCAGCACCACCCTGAAATTGTCGTCGCCGATCCATTGCCGGCTCACCGTGTTGGGCCACGCCAGCCCGCCCTGGCCCACCTGGAACACCAGGGCAACGTCGAGTCCGCCGCCGGCCCGCAACCCCTGGATCGTCTGGCCGGGCTCGGCGACGGAAACCTTGAGGTTGATCCCCAGGCCCGGCCATCCGGGGGCCTGCAGCAACCGGGGGAGTACGTAGGTGGCCAGGCTGGGAAAGATCCCCAGCCTGACTTCCTGGGTGCTGGTGTCCCGGCTGCGGGCGGTGGCAGCCAGCAGCGCATCGATGTCCGTGAGGACCTTGGCCGCGTGCCGGGACATCACCATCGCCGTCTCGGTCGGCTGGACGCTCCGCGCCGACCGCTCGAACAGCTTGGCGCCCGTCTCGCGCTCCAGCGCGGACATCTGCTGCGAAACGGCCGAGGCCGTATAGCCCAGGTTGGTTGCGGCCGCGGCAAACGACCCGCGCCGGGTCACTTCGAGCAGCGTGCGCAGGTGCACCGTGTTGACCATCAGCCCTCCTGTGGCTTATTCACCCTTGTGCTAAGCCTACCTTGGGCTCCGCGGCGCCCAGGGCCGTACCGGGAGGAATGCCGCGGCCTCCCACAGCGTTGTGTTAAGGGTGCTGCAAGCACGCGAGGGTGAGTGGTTCGAACCCCGGACGTGCTGCCGAGGCAGCCACCTGATGGAGGCCATCAGACCGCGGAGGGTGGAGCCGGCTAAAGCGGCCGGGCCGATTGTCTGAGGCGGCCGCTAGAGTCCTGGCACAGAAGCGCAACAGGAGAAACGACGGAAGCCGGGGACCACAACATCTAGTGATCCCGGCACTAGGAGCGACACGCCGACGAAACGGCGACACGAGACTTTCCGAAGTTGTGGGCAGCCCATCCACAGGCTGTGGACGGCGGTCTGGAAACGCCGGAATATCAACTGTTTAACCGGAGAAAATATCCCCATGGGCTGTGGACGAAGGCGGGCATGGAATGACATACTTGTAATACATCATCTTGGGGTTCCGAATGGCCGAGCCCACTAGATGTAGTATTGGAACCGCTGGCGGGCAGCGAGCGCGGGTTCTACTGAGGGACAGCCGCACAGCCAGAACACAGCAGAACGCCGTACCGAGAATTAGGGGAGAAGGACCATGACTGTAACGGTTTACACCAAGCCAGCATGCGTGCAGTGCAATGCCACGTACCGGGCTCTGGACAAGAAGGGCATCGCCTACCAGAGCGTTGACCTGTCCCAGGATCCGGAAGCGCTGGAGCGTGTCCGTTCCCTTGGTTACATGCAGGCGCCCGTCGTCGTCACCGAGCAGGACCACTGGTCCGGGTTCCGCCCGGACAAGATCGAGGAGCTGGCCCAGGCCGCTGCCTCGGTAGCCTGAGCGGATTCGTTCGGAACCAGAACCAAGCGCCATGACCGAGCTGCTGATGAGTGAGGCCGCCAGGCGTGAGGCGGGTCCGGCAACCGACGGGACCGCCGATACGGACCTGATCTATTTCTCCTCCGCCTCCGGCTACACCGACCGCTTTATGCAGAAGCTGGGGCTGGCGGCGGCACGAATCCCGCTGCGCACCCAGCAGGAGACGCTGCACGCGCTCCGGCCGTTCGTCCTGGTACTGCCGACATACGGCGGCGAATCCGGCCGGAATTCGATTCCGCCACAGGTCATCAAATTCCTCAACCTTGAGGAGAACCGGCGCCTGCTCCGCGGAGTGATCGGCTCCGGCAACACGAACTTCGGCACAACGTACTGCCTGGCGGCGGAGAAAATCGCCGCCAAGTGCCAGGTGCCGCTTCTCTATCGATTCGAACTCATGGGCACGTCCGAGGACGTCGACCGGGTCAAGCAAGGATTGGAACACTTTTGGAAACGACAGTTGCACACGCAGCCGTAGCCGACGCCAAGGCAGAACTGCCGGCGGCCTTCAAGGGACTGGGCTACCACGAACTCAACGCCATGCTGAACCTTTACGGTCCGGATGGGAAGATCCAGTTCGAAGCCGACCGCGAAGCCGCGCGCCAGTACTTCCTGCAGCACGTTAACAACAACACGGTGTTCTTCCATGACCTGGAAGAAAAACTCGACTACCTGATCAAGAACGACTACTACGAGCGCGAGACCCTCGACCAGTACACGATGAACTTTGTCCGGTCGCTCTACGACCGGGCCTACAAGAAGAAGTTCCGGTTCGAGACCTTCCTGGGCGCGTTCAAGTTCTACACGTCCTACACGCTCAAGACGTTCGACGGCAAGCGTTTCCTGGAGCGCTACGAAGACCGTGTCTGCATGGTGGCCCTGCACCTGGCCAGGGGCGACGAGGAACTGGCGAACCGGCTGGTGGACGAGATCATAGACGGTCGCTTCCAGCCGGCCACGCCCACGTTCCTGAACGCCGGCAAGAAGCAGCGCGGCGAGCTGGTCTCCTGCTTCCTGCTGCGCATCGAAGACAACATGGAGTCGATCGCCCGCGGCATCAACTCCGCCCTGCAGCTGTCCAAGCGCGGCGGCGGCGTCGCGCTGTCGCTGACCAACATCCGCGAGCACGGAGCGCCGATCAAGCAGATCGAGAACCAGTCCTCCGGCGTCATCCCGGTCATGAAGCTGCTCGAAGACAGCTTCTCCTACGCCAACCAGCTCGGCGCCCGCCAGGGTGCCGGCGCGGTGTACCTGCATGCGCACCACCCGGACATCTACCGCTTCCTGGACACCAAGCGCGAGAACGCCGACGAGAAGATCCGGATCAAAACGCTCTCGCTGGGCGTTGTCGTCCCGGACATCACGTTCGACCTGGCCAAGAAGAACGAGGACATGTACCTGTTCTCGCCGTACGACGTCGAGCGCGTCTACGGGGTGCCGTTCTCGGACATCTCCGTCTCGGAGAAGTACTACGAAATGGTCGACGACAGCCGGATCAAGAAGACCAAGATCAGCGCCCGCGAGTTCTTCCAGACGCTGGCCGAGATCCAGTTCGAATCGGGTTACCCGTACATCATGTTCGAGGACACGGTGAACCGCGCCAACCCGATCCACGGCAAGATCATCATGTCCAACCTCTGCTCGGAGATCCTGCAGGTTTCCTCGCCGTCGCTGTACAACGAGGACCTCACCTACGCCGAGATCGGCAAGGACATTTCCTGCAACCTCGGCTCGATGAACATCGCCAAGACGATGGACTCGCCGGACTTCGGCACCTCCATCGAGACCGCGATCCGCGCGCTCACCGCGGTGTCGGACATGTCCTACATCAACTCGGTGCCCTCGATCGCCGAAGGCAACCTGCAGTCCCACGCCATCGGCCTGGGCCAGATGAACCTTCACGGCTACCTGGCCCGCGAGCGGGTTCATTACGGTTCCGAGGAAGGCCTGGACTTCACCAACATCTACTTCTACACCGTGCTGTTCCACGCGCTGCGTGCCTCGAACAAGCTTGCGATCGAACACCGCCAGACCTTCGGCGGCTTTGAGAAGTCCAAGTACGCCTCGGGCGAGTTCTTCGACAAGTACACCGAGCAGGAATGGGTGCCGCAGACCGACCGGGTCAAGGAACTCTTCGCGCATGTGGAGATCCCCACCCAGGCCGACTGGCGGGAGCTGAAGGCCTCCGTCATGGAGCACGGGATCTACAACCAGAACCTGCAGGCCGTCCCGCCCACCGGTTCGATCTCCTACATCAACAACTCCACGTCCTCGATCCACCCCGTGGCCTCCAAGATCGAGATCCGCAAGGAAGGCAAGCTGGGCCGCGTGTACTACCCGGCTCCGTACCTGACCAACGACAACCTGGAGTACTACCAGGACGCGTACGAGATCGGCTACGAGAAGATCATCGACACCTATGCCGCGGCCACCCAGCACGTGGACCAGGGCCTGTCGCTGACGCTGTTCTTCAAGGACACCGCCACCACCCGCGACATCAACAAGGCGCAGATCTACGCCTGGCGCAAGGGCATCAAGACCATCTACTACATCCGCCTCCGCCAGCTCGCGCTGGAGGGGACCGAGGTAGAGGGCTGCGTCAGCTGCATGCTGTAGCAGGCCCGGACAACTGAAAAGTACGACGGCGGGTGCCCGCCCGCCGTCGTACGGGCACCGACGGGAAGCCGGACATCCGGCCACCACCCGCTGGCCCCAGCCGGCCGCACCCCGGCCGGCATTCGGGCACTATGGAACAAGACAGACTTTGGGAAGAAGGGGACGCGATGTCAGCCGAGAAGGTCAAGCTTCTGCACCACGTGGAAGCGATCAACTGGAACCGGATCGAGGACGAGAAGGACGTTGAGGTCTGGAACCGGCTTTGCAACAACTTCTGGCTGCCCGAGAAGGTCCCGCTGTCCAACGATGTGCAGTCCTGGGGCACGTTGACCGAAGACGAAAAGCTGCTCACCATGCGCGTCTTCACCGGCCTGACCCTGCTGGACACCCTGCAGGGGACCGTGGGCGCGGTGTCGCTGATCCCGGACGCCCTGACGCCGCACGAGGAGGCCGTCTACACGAACATCGCGTTCATGGAGTCGGTGCATGCCAAGAGCTACTCCTCGATCTTCTCCACCCTGTGCTCCACCAAGGAGATCGACGAGGCCTTCCGGTGGTCCACCGAGAACGAAAACCTGCAGAAGAAGGCCCGGATCATCGAGGGCTACTACTACGGCGACGACCCGCTTAAGCGCAAGGTTGCCTCCACGCTGCTGGAGTCCTTCCTGTTCTACTCCGGCTTCTACCTGCCGATGTACTGGTCCTCACGGGCCAAGCTGACGAACACCGCGGACCTGATTCGGCTCATCATCCGTGACGAGGCGGTGCACGGTTACTACATCGGCTACAAGTTCCAGAAGGGCGTCGAGGGGGAGTCCGAGGCGCGCAAGCAGGAGCTGAAGGACTACACCTTCGAGCTGCTCTACGAGCTGTACGAGAACGAGGTGCAGTACACCCACGACCTCTACGACGCCGTGGGCCTGGCCGAGGACGTCAAGAAGTTCCTCAACTACAACGCCAACAAGGCGCTGATGAACCTGGGCTATGAGGCCATGTTCCCGTCCACCGTCACCGACGTGAACCCGGCCATCCTCTCCGCCCTGAGCCCCAACGCGGACGAGAACCACGACTTCTTCTCCGGCTCCGGCTCCTCCTACGTGATCGGCAAGGCCGTCAACACCGAAGACGAGGACTGGGACTTCTAGCTTCTTCTCCTCCTCTCTTTCTTCCTTGGCGGATCCCGGCCATCCCAGCAAGCTGGCCGCCTCCGGGTAAAAGGAACGACCTATCTGAGCAACGCTCAGGTAGGTCGTTCCTTTCTTGTTGTGTAGGGCCGATCTATCTGAGCAATGCTCAGATGAGTCGGTGGCTGCCGAATGCAAGGGCATCCCTTCAGAAGCGGGGACACGGTCATGCAACGGGAGAGGCTGGGCGGCATCGAGTGCCGCGCCGAGGCGACGTAACCGGCAGCCTTTGAAGGTGTAGCGAACGAGGGACACCTGGCCGTAAAGACCGGCGGTGGCGCTAAGCGGTGGATCCGTCGGTTGCGGACAGCGCTGTATACACCTGGCGTAGCTTCCCGCTGCGTGGATCTGGTTGGGGACTTTCAGCCGCCCGGAGCACGGTGGGATCGGCCACCCGGTGCTGGCGCAACTAGCCTCGGAGCCGGTCGGTGACCGCCGCCCACAGCGCCTCCACTACTAAAGGGCTCTGGTCCTGTTCGGCCTCGAGGCGGAGCAGCAGCGTCGCCGGTGCGGTCTGGATGATCTGGCAGCGCCGGACGCCGGGAGTCTCCTCGACCACGGTGACCAGTGCCAGCGGCAAGACATGCGTGGTACCGCCGTCGACGGCCGGAAAGGTGAGGGTGTCGTTGGTGCGCCCCTCCACGCGCAGGGCTGGAAGCGGGCTGCCGCATCGGCAGGGGTCGGGGGAGAATAGCACCCTGTCGCCGAGGTCGTAGCGGATTAGCGGCTGGACCCGGTTGGCCAGGTTGGTGAGCAACGCGGCCCGGACGGGCCGGTGCCAAGGCACGGTGCAGGTCCCATGTGACACGGCCGTGAGACCCAGCGGACCGCGGCCGCTCACCGGCGCCTCTTCCAGCTGCCGACGTCGTTGGCGCCGTCCGCGTGGCCGAGGCGGCCCCTGGAAAATACCAGCAGCGTAACCGCCGCGAGCAGGTAGAACGCCAGGATGGTGAGGTCAACCGTGAAGGAGTCTTCGGTGAGCAGCAGCCCATCCTGGGCGGCGGTAAGGCATGCCCGCGCGGACGCGTCACGTCACGCAACGCCCCGGCCAAACGCCTGTCCTGCCCCCTGCGCGCAGCCTTGCGGATCAGGCGAGGCAGAGCGTCTGACATCCCTACACTGAACAGCCACACCGGCTTGGCAATCAACTCGTCGGCATGGCTAAGGACGAACGAGCCAGCCTCCGGCAACCACGCCTGCTGATGGATAGCACTGCCCAGCACCACCGCGTCATAGCCTGCAGTATTTTCCGTCTGGAGCATCGGCCGCAGTTCCACGATCAGACCCTCATCCTGAAGAACCTCGGAGATGCGACGGGCAATTTCCGCAGTAGAACCTCGGTAACTTGCATAAGCGACCAAGACGCGCAACTTGGCACCCTCCTCCGATGTGCTCCCCGTGCACCCAGACGTCGACCACCATGCTACTCAACCGGCTATTTTCTGGGTAGGGTTTGGCCGCGAGAAAGGATTCTTGTCTTCGGCAAGAAACTCCGAGCGGAGACAGCGGCCACGGATGCGTTCAGCCTGGGTACTGGATAGCCATTTCATCCGGGAAAGTGTTCCGCTTCGGCTTTAGCCGCATTGGGCCTACCCCTCGGCAAGCAACCAAGGCCGACTAGCCTGACGCCGGGCCGCCGTCTCGTGGGCGAACCGTCGCTTGCGAAGGTATGAGGAAGATACAGGGGCTGCAGCGAGGCAACTTTCAAGGTACATCGACCTCTAATCACTCCACTGACCGAAGGAGGACGTTGACCATGTCGGCATCAAGCCCAAGAATTCCTGCGGGCAAATCCGGCACGACCAAAAGAAGGCTCGGGTACACGGCTGCAATAACCGTCAACGCGCTCTTGCTCGCGGCGGTGAACGGTTGGCCCGGGTGGCAAAGCGTGCCCTTCCTCAGCGGAGAAGCAACTCAAGTACTTACGCTTGACCCGGCCTTCGGCTCCGGGCCGCTCGCTACGGTGATTCAAGACCTCATGACCGTGACGATCTACCTCGCAACCGCCTCGGCCCTCGTTGTGTAACGCCCAGCCGCGCACGGTGCCTGTGTGACCACCATCCCTTCTGAGAGGTTCAGCCGTGCTCACTCATACAAACCTTCATCGGGTTCTTTGGGCAGCTACCGCCGCCATGACGCTGGCAGCTTCACTTGTCGGGCTATGGCATCCGGCAGTCTACGACGGGATAGTGAGCTTCGAACTGATTCCCGGAGCCTACTCACAGGACCTGCTCTCAACCGCTGCCGCGCTGTGCCTGTTGTCGCTGGCCATCACCGTGGATGACAACGCGGTCAAACGGCAGATCGTGGCGCTTGGTCTGCTGGGATACCTGTTCTATGCCTACGGAATCTACGTGATCGAGCGGACCTACAACGACCTTTACCTCATCTACATGGGGATCTTCGCGCTGGCGTTCTGGGGCCTGATCTATGCCGGGGCGTGCCTGCGCCAAGACCTGCCCGACCCGACGCTCCCACGAACACTGCGGCTGGTATCGGCCTCCGGAGCCATCCTGCAGCCCCTCATTTTCTACCCGCTATGGATCGGAATGCTCTTGCCGCTCATCCGAAGCGGCGAGCAGATTGACTCCCTCTACTCCATCTTCATCCTGGACCTATGCTTCATCATGCCCGCCTTCCTTATCCTGTCCGTATTGACCTATAGGTCCAGGCGAATCGGGATGCTTCTTCTGCCGGCGGCCTACGTGCTCGGATTTACCCTTATTTTCTCCCTGGCAGTAGGCGAACTGGTGAAGCCGCTATTCAATGACACGCTTGCGCCGGAGGCGTTCTGGCCAGCTCTTGTCTTGTCCATGCTGTTCCTGGTCCTCGGATTCCTGCACCTCGTAACGCTGCGCTCGAAGCCGATTAGCAGTCGAACATAGGTGCCGAAGCACGCTTCAGGGGAACCGCGAATCCAACAGGCAGGGTTCCAGCAGGGTGAACCGGAGCCCTCGTCTTCATTCTGCATAGGGTTTGTTTTCCTTACTGGAAGCAGCCGAAAAATGCTGCTTTCCTAGGAATCATGGCCAGACATCCTGATTTTTCGTCGGCAGGAAGCAGCCGACACAAGGACGAGCCGCACGGCACGGGCATCGCGACCAGGCTGAACTGGCTGCGTGCCGGTGTGCTCGGCGCCAACGACGGGATTGTGTCGGTCGCCGCGATCGTGGTTGGCGTGGCCGGCGCCACCACGGACTACGGCACCCTGCTCACAGCGACCTCGGCCGCGGTGATCGGCGGCGCGGTTTCCATGGCCTTGGGGGAGTACGTGTCGGTTTCCAGTTCCAGCGATAGTCAGAAGGCGCTGATTGCCAAGGAAAGCTGGGAACTGAACACAATGCCAAAGGAGGAATTGGAAGAGCTTGCCGGACTCTACGAGGCCAAGGGGGTCAGCCCGGCCACCGCGCGGCAGGTCGCCCGGGAGTTGTCCGAGCACGATGCGCTCGGGGCGCACCTTGGGGCAGAACTCGGCATAGACCAGCATGAAGTCGTCAGTCCCTGGCATGCGGCCTTCGCGTCCTTTGTAGCCTTCATCGCCGGCGCGGCGCTGCCGGCCTTGGCGATCCTGCTCCCGCCGGAAGGAATGCGTGTGCCCATCGCTTTCGCCGCAACGCTGTTAGCTCTCGCCGGAACCGGCGGACTAGGCGCTTTTCTTGGCGGCGCCCGGATCCTGCCGGCAATAGCCCGCGTAGTGGTCGGTGGCATGCTGGCGCTGATGGCGACGTTCGTGATGGGCACCTGGCTGGGCGCCACCGGCGTCGTCTAGCCTCCTGGTAATTGAGAGCATGGAATTGCTGGGAATGGGCAGGAAAGCACCGAAGCGTAGCCAAGAACCCGCCGGACACAGACGCGTGGGTGGCCCAGCGATGCCAGGCTTGGCCGGCCGACGTGTCCCATCACCTGAAAATCCTGGCCGATGCCGACCTGTTGCACTGCTACAAGTTGCGCACCCCGCCCACCCTGGTCCCGGGGGAAGGCGCTTCAGGACATGGACCAGTTCGTTGGCCTTGTTCCAACCGGGACGCACGCCTATGCCCAAGCCATGCAATTGAAGGTGTAGCATCCCAAGTGGTGTGCCGGGAAGCCTGGTCGGCGGCGATGTCGCCCCGCCTTTGGGCGGCCGAGAAGATCGGTCCTGAGGAGCCTGTCTTGCATGTTTTGGTCATGTCGTTCGGGACCCGCGGCGACATTCAGCCCTACGCCGCCCTCACCGGTGCGCTTGCCCGAGCGGGGCATGACGTCACCCTGGCCGTCCCTGCAGGATTCGCAGATCTGGTGCCAGACGCTGGCCCCGGAACTGTCACACACCATCCCGCCGGCTCAACGATGCTGCGCCTTCTTCAAGAGATCCTGCCGGACCTGAGCGGTCCCCGGGATGCGTTGCGAACACTCGGGATCATGACGTCCGCGATGCGCGAGCTCAACGCGGAGTGCTGGGCTGCCGCGCAGGCCGCGCGCCCCGACGTCGTCGTGTACCACCCCAAGTGTCTTGCCGGGCCACACATTGCCGAAGCACTGGGGGTTCCCGGAGTGCTTTCCCTCCCGTTGCCGTTTCTTACCCCGACAGGTGCTCACGCCATGCCGATCTTTGGCGGCGCCTCCTTCGGGGCGTTCGGAAACCGTGCGTCCTACGGGCTCCGCCGGATGACTGGAGCCTTGTACGGTGGCATGATCAACGACTTCCGGCGCGAGGTCGGTCTGGGTCGCATCCGCCGTCTCGCCGATCCGCTCAGGAACCCGGACGGCAGCCCGGTCCACGTCCTGTACCCGTACAGCAGGCACGTTGTGCCTGTCCCGGGTGACTATCCGCCTTCGGCCCACGTCACCGGCTACTGGTTTCTGGAACAGGGCGACGACGGCTGGGATCCGCCCGCGCAACTGGTGGACTTCCTCGCGACGGGCGAGCCTCCGGTCTATGTAGGGTTCGGCTCCATGGGCTTCGGCAAGGGAGCGACGGAGCGCAGGGACGCGGTCCTGGACGCGCTGCGGGTTAATGGCCTACGCGGAATCGTCGCGACCGGGTGGGGCGGCATCGCGCCCGGCGAGCCAGGGAACGACGATGTCCTGGTCCTGGAGGGCGCGCCCCACGAATGGCTCTTCCCGCGTGTTGCCGCAGTCGTGCACCACGGAGGTGCGGGCTCGACGGCGGCTGGCATACGGGCCGGTAGGCCGACACTGGTCGTCCCGTTTCTTGGGGACCAACCATTCTGGGGCATGCGGGTCCATGCGCTCGGCGTCGGGCCCGCTCCGCTACCGGCCAGGCATCTCCGCAGGGGCCTGACCGACCGTCTCGGCGAGCTCGTCCACACCGGCTCTTACGCGTTCCGCGCCAGCGGGGTGGGAGCCGCCGTCCGCGCCGAAAACGGTCTCGCCGCCGGTGTGCACGCCCTGGAGCAGATCATGGGTACTCCCGCGGACGAATAGACCAACGGATGACAGCAACAGGTGTCTCGCGTTGCACCACGGAGGGCTCGCGGCAAGGACAGGCTGCTGCCCCTGACATCAGCCTCTTTCCCCCCTTCCATGCCGCTTGTAGTATGTGCTTTGGAGAGCCGGGAAGCCTGGTCGGCCCGCATGCGGGAACGCTTGCGGCATGCCAAGGCAACCGCCTTGACGTGTGAGCTGCGACCAAGGAATGGATCCCGTCATGCATTCAGACTCATCTCCCGTCATTTCCACGACCCGACTTGTGAAGAACTTTGGGCATACCGCCGCGCTTGCGGGCCTGGACCTGTCGGTTCGGCCGGGCGAGGTCCACGGATTCCTGGGGCCCAACGGGGCCGGGAAGTCCACCACCCTTCGGATCCTCCTCGGACTGATCCGGCCAACGTCGGGAACGGCCCGAGTATTCGGCATCGATCCGTGGGCTGAACCGGTGCGGGCACACCGGGATGTCGCCTATGTCCCCGGCGACGTGACGCTCTGGCCCAACCTGACCGGCGGAGAGATTATCGACCTGCTCGCCGGGCTGCGCGGCGGCGCGGATGAAAACCTGCGACGGCAGCTCATTGACGAGTTCGACTTCGATCCCCGGAAGAAGGCTCGGACCTACTCCAGGGGTAACCGGCAGAAGGCGGCCCTGATCGCGGCCTTTTCCCGCCCCGCCAGGCTCTACCTGCTGGACGAACCAAGCTCGGGCCTTGACCCGGTGATGGACGCGGTGTTCCGCTGCCAGGTCCGCCGGGTCACCGCGGACGGTGCCACTGTGCTGCTGTCCAGCCACATCCTGGCCGAGGTGGAACAGCTCTGCGACCGGGTGACCATCATCCGGTCCGGCGTGGCCGTGGAATCGGGGACCCTGGCCGAGCTCCGGCACCTCACCCGCACCCGCTTCCGGATCACGTCGGCCGAGTCGCCTGATGCGCTGTCCACGTGGCGGGGAATCCACGACCTTCGCGTTAACGGGACATCCATGGAGTTCGACGCCGATCCAGCGGACCTGGGCCACATCCTGCATGCTTTGGCCACTGCAGGCATTACGGGAATCACGGCCGCGCCTCCTTCCCTGGAGGAGCTGTTCATGCGTCACTACGGCGTGCAAGATGCGGGGCAGGCTGCCGGCCAAGCGGGCCACAAGAGCCAGAACAACCAGGTGCTGTGATGCGCGCCGTTCTCCGGCTGGCCCTGCTTCAGGCACGCAGAGACCGCGGAACCCTGGCCGCCTGGATACTGGGCATGGCCGGTCTGGGGTACGCGGCTGCCACCGCCGTCACCACACAGTTTGCCGAAGAGACGGATCGGGCAGCACTGATTTCCGTCGCGGCCGCCAGCCCGGCGTTCCTGTTCCTCCGGGGCCTGCCCGACGGCATCAGTTCCGGGGCCGTCACCTTCTTCCAGGGCTATTCCTTCACGGCGGTGCTGGCCGGGCTGATGAGCGCATTCCTGGTGGTCAGACACACCCGCGCGGACGAGGACCAGGGCCGGTTTGAGCTGGTCGGTTCCACCCAGGTAACCCGGGTGACGTCCCTGTACGGAACCCTGCTCCTTGGTACCTGCGCAAACGGGGTCCTTGCCCTGGCCGTTGCCGCGGGATTCATCGGTGCCGGCCTCCCGGTCGAAGGATCGTTCCTGGCGGGAGCAGCTGTAGGCGCCGTGGGCGTGTTCTTCATGGCGGTCGCGGCGCTGCTGGCCCAGGTTATGCCCTCCGGCCGGAGCGCCAACGGCACAGCCGCGGCCCTGGTGGGCGGCGCCTACCTGGTCCGCGCTGCCGGCGATGCCCTGGGAACAGCCGACCCATCACTGCAGCACGTCACCGCCGCTTGGCCCTCCCTGTTCTCACCCATCGGCTGGGGCCAGCGCATCCGGCCCTTCACCGAGACGGATACGTTGCCGTTGCTGGTCATCGGGGCAGGCGCCGTGGTCCTCACAGGTGTTGCCGTGGCACTCCGCAACGGCAGGGATCTGGGCACCAGCTACATCGCGGCGAAGGAGTCGGGCGCCGAACGGGCTGGAGCCGGTCTGGCGTCGATGATGGGCCTGGCATGGCGGTTGCAGCGCGGAAGCATGGTCAGCTGGTGCTTCACCACAGCTGCCCTGGGGGCCGTGGCCGGCGGCCTGGGCCCGGTGGTCCGCGACGCACTCGAAGGAAACCCCTCATTGGCGGAACTGATGAGCCGTATCGTTCCCGGCGACACGGGCCTGGTTGACCTGTTTACTACGGCCATGCTGGGCATCGCCGGGATTCTGGCTGCAGCCGCCGGGATCGAAGCGGTGCTGCGGCTCCGGGCGGAAGAGGCGGAAGGCCGGGCCGAACTGCTGTTGTCCGTGCCGGCGTCGCGATTCCGCTGGATGGGCAGCGCCCTCGTCGTCGCGGCAATATCGACAGCAGCAGTCGCCGTTGCCTCGGGAGCCTCCGCCGCCGTCGTACTCGCCCTGGCACAGGCAGGGGGCAGCAGACCCGGCACAGTCTTTGCCGCCGCTCTGGCCCACATACCCGCGGCACTCGTCTTCCCCGCCCTGACCGTGCTGGTGTTCGCACTCGCACCCCGCTGGAGCAGCCCAATCGGCTGGGGCGCCTTGGCCGCCGCACTTGTGGTGGGGCAATTCGGGGAGCTGCTCAGCCTGCCCGTGTGGCTTCAGGACCTGAGCCCGTTCAGGCATTCGTCAGCCATGCCCGTTGAGGCCTTCAACCCAGAAGGAGCTCTGCTGATGGCAGCCATCGCCGTTACTCTCGCCACAGCCGCCGGCCGCCTGATCAGGGAAAGAGACGTGACGGCATGACAAGGCAGTGCAAGCCGTGAAAGACCTGATATTTGCAACCGGGGCCACGGACTCATGTTCCCCCACATTGCCGCCAAAGGTGGGAGACGTGCATGCAGATGATCACGTGTTCCGGGTCCAGTGCGTATCTGCACTGGGTGTAGAGGTCGTTGGATGAGGCGAAGAACAGTTCGCCGTCCACCGCATCGGCGGGTGCTTGGGACTGCCCCGGCTTTTGTTGACTCGGGGTTTTAGGCCGCGGTGAGTGCGGACCGGTTGATTGTTTCATATTCGATGGGCGTGAGTTTCCCCAGCC
>NZ_JBNHGL010000042.1:0-19843 GCF_059091245.1 Arthrobacter sp. Y3225116 | reverse complement strand
GGGCCCGCCCTGCCGCCCACCGGCGGCCCGCACGTCAGGCGGCCGGCACGTCAGGCGAAGCCGAAGACCGGCGGGAAGGCCACGACGACGACGGCGGCCCAGGCACCGTAGACCGGCAGGTACCCTGTCTGCCAGCGCTCAAGCGCTGCGAAGGGCCGCCGCCCGCGCAGGAACCCGACGGTGAGCCAGGCCGCCCGCAGCAAATGCACCAGCAGGAGCAGGTTCAGGCCGAGCGCGGCGACCTTGTTGGGGCTGGTACCGAATTCGGCGATCCGGGTCAGCATCGCCGTCAGCATGACCGCGTCGACCGCGACCGCGGCGGCGACGAGGACCAATTGCAGTCCGTCGAACAGGCCCGGCGGCGCCAGCGCGTCGCGGGCAGAAATGGCGTACAGCAGCAGGGCCAGGACGAGCACGAGGATCGCGTTCATCAGGATGAGCAGCCCCCGGTCGACGTCCACCAGGCCGCCGGCCGCCGTGAGCACTGCCAGCAGCGCCAGCAGCATCACGATGGTCAGGGGCGTGAAGACGCGGGTGAGCACCGGGGCGATGTTCTCGACGACGTTCTGCTTGGCCTCTACCAGCCAGGCGGCTACGACCAGCGCGCCCGGGACGGCGAACGGCAGGATCCAGGCCTCCATCGCCGGCTCGAAGTCGACGCCGACAGCCTGCAGCGCGCCGAAAGTGAGCCCGATCAGCACAGCCCCGCCGAGGGCCAGCAGCGTGAAGTAGATCGCGAGCTCACCGGTGAACCGGACAAAGTCCATGCGCCGGCTGTGCTCCCGCCACCTGCCGCCAACGTAGGCCACGCCCGCCAGCAGCCACAGGACGACCGGGGCGTGCAGCACGGCGAGCACCTCGGTGGAACCGGCGGCCGCGAACGGGTAGGCATTGAGCAGCACGGCCAGCGCGGCAAACGGGACGAGCAGCGCCGCCGCCTTGGGCACCGTCAACCGGCGTTTCCAAGCGAAGTACGCGGCAAGGAACGGGAAGACGAGGAGGCCGAGGTTGCGCGCCAGGACCGCGCCGTCGAGCCACAGGGTGCCTGCCTTGACGGCCACCCCTGCTCCAATGGCGAGTGCCAGGACGACGGCGAGCTCCCGCCATGGCGGCGCCGCGGAGTCGGCGTCCTGCGGGACGAGCACCAACTGCTTCCACAGCCGGTCGGAGTGCTCGCGGGCGAACTCACGCGAGACCGCATCCAGATTGCCCAGGCGCTTGATCGCGACGAGGAAGGCCTCCTCGTCGTCCAGCCCTGACGCCTGCCGGTCGGCGATTTGTCCGCGCAGGTGATCCTCGAGTTCATCGAGGTCCGCGGGTGAAATCGCCTGCCGCCGCCGGACGTACCCGCGCCACCGGTCTATCTGTGCTTCCAACTCGGCATGCGGTTCCATCAGGCCCACCCTTCGACCGGGGCCGCGGGCGGCGGCACTGCCTGCCACACCCGCCGCAAGGTCTCGGCGACCACCGTCCACTGTTGCTGCCGCTCGGCGAGCACCTCCCGGCCTTGGGCGGTGATGGCGTAGTGTTTGCGCCGCCGGCCTGCCTCGGAGAGGCCCCACGAGGACGACACATACCCGAACCGCTCGAGTCGGTGCAGCAGCGGGTAGAGCATGCCGTCCGTCCACTCCAGCCCCCCGTCGGACAGTTCGCTCACGCGCTTGCTGATGGCGTAGCCGTACAGTTCGCCCTCCGACAATATCCCCAGCACGAGCGGGGTGGCCGAAGCGGCGACCAGGTCCTTGTCAATGCGCAAAGGGTCCTCCTGATACCTAGATCTGCAAGGTACTACCCTAGCAGCTCTAGGTATCCGGCAGGACGGCCTTCCGGCGAGGGCGGCGGGGGCTCAGGCCTTGAGGGCCAGGACGAAGGGCAGGACCGCTTCGGCCCCGGCCAGGCGCAGCGCGCGTCCCGCCACGGTCAGGGTCCAGCGGCTGTCGGCGACGTCGTCGACCAGCAGCACGGGGCCGCGGTTCTGCGCCAGCCAGGCTTCGCCGCCCTCGGGGACCTGGAACTGGTCCCACACGTCGGCCAACCGGAAGGCGCTGTTGCCGCCGGGGCCGCTGCGGGGTCCGCCGTGCGGGACGGCGAGCTCGCCCAGGTAGGGCAGCCGGCCGATCTCGGACAGGCCGCGGGCCAGCGACTGCACCAGCAGCGGCCTGCTGCGGGAGGGGACGCTGACGATGCCGACCGGGCGCTGTGCCCAACCCCATTGCGCCAGGACCTGGACGCAGGCGTTGAGCATGGCCGGGTCCACTTCGCGATCCGGCGCCCCGTCCGCGAAGACCTCGCGCAGCTTCCCGCCCCAGCCCAGGTCCGTCAGCCGGGCCAGGGCGCGGCCGCTGCCGTTGGCCTCCGCCGGCGGGATCTTGCCCTTGACCGGCACGCCCAGCTTGTTCATGCCGCTGGGCCACATGGCGCGCGGCTCCAGTTCGACGCCGGCACGCTGCAGGGCGGCGCCGGCGCTTTCGGTGGCCTCGGCCGCGACGGTGTCCGAGTACCAGGGTCCGGCGCAGTTGTCGCAGCGCCCGCAGGGCGCGGCGGCGGGATCGTCCAGCGCCCTGGCGAGGAATTCCATCCGGCAGCCGGAGGTGTTCTCGTAGTCCAGCATGGCGTTCTGTTCGGCCACCCGGGCCTGCGAAATGCGTCCGTAGCGCTCCGCGTCGTAGGTCCAGGGCTGGCCGGTTCCCTCCCAGCCGCCGCTGACCTTGCGCACCGCGCCGTCCACGGAGAGGACCTTCAGCAAGAGTTCCAGCGGGGACCGTTTCAGGTTCACCAGCGTCTCCAGCGCGGCGGTGGACAGCACGGTCCCCGGGACGGAGAGCTCGCGCAGCACGGCCGTGGCCGTGCCCTCGTTCGGCATCGACGCGGTGGCAAAGTACTCCCAGATGTCCCGGTCTTCAGTACCCGGCAGGAGCAGCACGTCGGCGTTCGGAGTTCCGCGGCCTGCGCGCCCCACCTGCTGGTAGTAGGCCACCGGAGAACTCGGTGCACCCAGGTGCACCACAAAACCCAGGTCGGGTTTGTCGAAGCCCATGCCGAGGGCGCTGGTGGCCACGAGCGCCTTGACCCGGTTCTCCTTCAGCGCCGCCTCGGCCTGTTCCCGCTCGGCCGGGTCGGTCCGGCCGGTGTAGGCGGCCACTTCGTGGCCGGCCTCGCGGAGCAGCCGGGCCGTGTCCTCGGCGGCGGAAACCGTGAGGGAGTAGATGATTCCGCTGCCGGGCAGGTCGTCCAGGTGCGTGAGCAGCCACCCGAGCCGGGCGCGCGGGCTGGCCAGGCGGAGCACTCCCAGGCGCAAAGAGGCGCGGGCGAGCGGGCCCCGGATGGTGAGCACTCCGCCGTCGTGCCCGGGGGCGGCGTGCACGCCGAGTTGCTCTTCGATGTCGTGGACCACGCGGGAATTGGCGGTGGCCGTGGTGGCCAGTACCGGGACCCGCTCGGGCAGCCGGGCGATCAGGTCCCGAATCCGGCGGTAGTCCGGGCGGAAATCGTGGCCCCAGTCGGAAATGCAGTGCGCCTCGTCGACCACCAGCAGGCCGGAGCTTTGCACCAGCTGCGGCAGCTGTTCGTCGCGGAACCGCGGATTGTTCAGCCGCTCGGGCGAGACCAGCAGCACGTCCACCGTGTTGGCGGCCAGCTGCTCCTGGACCTGGCCCCATTCCAGCTGGTTCGCCGAGTTGATCGCCGCGGCCCGCACGCCCGCGCGTTCGGCCGCCGCCACCTGGTCGCGCATGAGCGCGAGCAGGGGCGAGACGATCAGGGTGGGGCCGGCGCCGCGGCGGCGCAGCAGCAGGCTCGCCACGAAGTAGACCGCCGACTTTCCCCAGCCGGTGCGCTGCACCACCAGCGCCCGGCGCCCGCCGGAAACCAGCGCCTCGACAGCCTCGAACTGGCCCTCGTGGAACTCGGCCGTGTCATTGCCCACCAGGGCACGCAGCAGCGCGGTGGCCTCCCCGCGCAGCCCGCCGTCGTCCTCCCCGGGCCCCGTAGCTCCCGTCGTCGCCGCGTCCATTGTCCCGTCGATCAGCTCAGCCATGCTGCCCAGTATCGCAGCCGCTGAGGACAACCTGGCCCTTTTCCACAGCAGCCCCTTATAAGCTGGTGAAGTGAGCAGCATAGATCTTGGCCTGTCCTTCAAGGCGTACGACGTCCGCGGGATCGTGGGCGAAACCATTACGGCGGCGACCGTCGAGGCGACCGGCGCCGCGTTCGTGGACGTGTTGTCCCTGGCCGGGCAGACCGTGCTGGTGGGCGGCGACATGCGCCCGTCGTCGCCGGAATTCGCCGCCGCGTTCGCCCACGGCGCGGCCGGCCGCGGGGCCAACATTCAGATGCTGGGGCTGATCTCCACCGATGAGCTCTACTACGCCTGCGGGTCCCTGGACGCCGCCGGGGTGGTGTTCACGGCCAGCCACAACCCCGCGCAGTACAACGGCCTGAAGATGGCCAAGCCCGGGGCGGTGCCGGTCTCCTCCGACACCGGCATGTTCGACATCCGCGATCTGGCGCAGAAGTACCTCGAGACCGGGATCCCCGACGGCACCGAACCCGGGACCATCAGCGAAACCAATGTGCTGGCAGGTTACGCCTCCTACCTGCGCTCCTTGGTGGACCTGGCTGGCATCCGGCCGCTGAAGGTAGTGGTGGACGCCGGCAACGGCATGGCCGGGATGACCACCCCCGCCGTGCTTGGCGACACCCTGCTGCCGGCGCTGCCGCTTCAGGTCGTGCCGCTGTATTTCGAACTGGACGGGACGTTCCCCAACCATCCGGCCAACCCCTTGGAACCGGAAAACCTGGTGGACCTGCAGGCCGCCGTCATCGAGCACGGGGCAGACCTCGGCCTGGCCTTCGACGGCGACGCCGACCGGTGCTTCGTGATCGATGAGACCGGGGCGGTGGTCTCCCCCTCGGCGATCACCGCGCTGGTCGCCCGGCGCGAAATCGCCCGCGCCCGCGCCGCCGGCGAAGAAAGCCCGGCGGTGATCCACAACCTGATCACCTCCCGCGCCGTGCCCGAAACCATCACCGCCGCCGGCGGACGCCCGGTCCGCACCCGGGTGGGACACTCGTTCATCAAGGCGCACATGGCCGAGGAGAAGGCCGTGTTCGGCGGCGAACACTCCGCGCACTACTACTTCCGCGACTTCTACAACGCCGACACCGGCATGCTCGCCGCCATGCACGTGCTCGCCGCCCTCGGCGAGCAGGACGCACCGCTGTCCAAGCTGGCCGCCGAATACGACCCCTACCACGCCACCGGCGAACTGAACTCCCAGGTCGAAGACAAGGACGCCGCAATCGCCCGCGTGCTGGCCGACTTCGCCCCCGCCCTCGCGTCCGACCCCGCCGCGGCCGGAACCGGCACCACCGCCGCCAACTGCCCGGCCGCCTACGCGGGCACCGGCGTGAGCGTGGACCGGCTCGACGGCACCACCGTGATCGCCGACGACGGCACCTGGTGGTTCAACCTCCGCCCCTCCAACACCGAACCCTTCCTGCGGCTGAACGCCGAAGCGACCGGCCCCGGCCTGCTCGAGACCCTCCGCGGGCACGTCCTGGCCCGCGTCCGGGAAACAGCATGAGTGCCTCATGGCGGGAGGGCATCCCCGCGGAGATCCTGGCCGATATCGACACGCTGTTCGGAACCGGGCTCGGGGTGGCGCAGGAACAGTTGACCGAGCACGGGGCGTTCCTGCCCGCGGCCCTGGTCACCACGCACGACGGCGGCCTGCGGCTCGTCGTCGTCTCCCCCGATGACCTGGACGCGGAGGCCGCCGAGGTCAACGTGGACGGCATGATCGAGGACCTGTACGCCACCCTGCGCCATGACCGCGCCGATTTCCGCGCCATCGCCGTGATCAGCGACATCTTCCTGCCCGAAGAGGACGCCGACGCGATCCAGATTGCCGTGGAGCACTCGGCCGGCATCGCGGTCTCGGCCATCCAGCCCTACCATCACGACGACGACGGCGCCTGGAGCTACCCGGACCCGTTCGTGGACCCGCAGGAACGCTTCGTCTGGCCCGACGAGGAACCCGACGCAGGAACCGGGCCGCCCCGGGACTGATCCGCCGGCGCCGCGCGGAACGGCGGCAATTCCGGCCGCCCCAGGCGGCTAAAATTGGCACATGCGCATCAATGCCTTCTCCGACGTGTGCCTGCGTGCACTGATGCTGCTGTCCGCGGCGCCGGAGGGCGAATTGATGACCACACAGGCGGTCGCCGACGGCGTTGGCGTCCCGTACAACCACGTCAGCAAGGCGGTGCTGAAGCTGCGCTCGCTCGGACTGGTCGAGGCGGTGCGCGGCCGCTCCGGCGGCATCCGGATCAGCGCCGCCGGACGGCTGGCGACGGTGGGCGGCCTGCTGCGGACCCTCGACGCGCGGGAGGACCTGGTGGATTGCGAGTCCGCCCGCGGCGACTGCCCGATGAACAACAACTGCGGGCTGCGTGGAGCGCTGCGCCGGGCCCGCGAGGCCTTTTACCGCGAACTGGATCCCCTCGTCGTGTCGTCGTTGCCGCACCGGTCGCAGATGGAACCCGTCTTTATGACGTTGCTCACGCGCCGCCCCGCTTGATCCGCGGCGGGCCACCCCCACGGACTCAGCCGGTCTGGCGTCCCGAGAGCTTGTCGCGCAGCCGGTCAACCATGCCGACCCCGGGCCCCACGGTCTTGTGGAACAGCTCGGAGTGCGGGGCGCTGGGATGGGGCCTGGTCGGCGCGACTTTCTTGGCGTTCTGGACCTTTTCACCCAGCTCGGCGAGCCGCTCCGGAGAGATGTGGGCGCGCAGCTTCGGGAACTGATCCGTCTCCTCGTCGTTGGCGTGGTGGCGCAGCTGCCCCTCCAGTTCCCTCACCAGCTCCATGAAGGTTGGGTCGGAAGAGTCAACGTCCTCCATCCGCTTCATCAGCTGGACGATCTCCTCGTGCTCCTTCTTGTCATGCTCAACCTCTTCCTTGCCGTTCGGCACGTGCTCTTCGATCGCGGGGTAGACAAGCATCTCCTCGGCGACGGCGTGGCGCATCACCTCGGCAATGACGGTATCGGCCAGGTCCCGGCGCTGGCCCGGGTCGGCGGTCTGCTCGATCTGACTGAGCAGTTCGATCATTTCGCGGTGATCGGTCGTGAGGATATCGATGACATCCCCGCCCTGAGTATCGGCCATGGAACGCCCCTCCTTGGGTCGTTGCTCCTGAGCGTGCGTAGGAGGGCTTAACATACCAATGAGCGGAACCCGAAGCCACGGCCGACGGGTTTTACGGGGCGCGGGAGCGCGAAATCGCGGATGGCGGTCTAGACCGGAGGGACAGGGGCCATCCCGCCCGAATGATCCGCCGTTAAGCGGATGAGGCCCCCGCGCAGCTGCGCGGGGGCCTCATGTCGGGAGCCTGTGGTGGCGTCCCGTCTTCAGTCACTCAGGCGAAGCGGGCCTGTAGCTGCTTGAGTTCGGCGTCCAGCTCATCGGGCAGGGAATCGCCGAACTGCGCGTACCATTCCTCGATGCCCTTGAGCTCTTCCTTCCACTCCGCCGGATCCACCTTGACGGCTTCCTCCACCTGCGCCTGGGTCATGTCCAGCCCGGTCAGGTCGATGGAGTCGCCGGTCGGGATGTAGCCGATCGGGGTTTCCGTGGCGTCCGCGGTGCCCTCGATGCGTTCGATGGCCCACTTGAGCACGCGGGAGTTCTCCCCGAAGCCCGGCCACGCGAAGCCGCCGTCGGCATTGCGGCGGAACCAGTTGACCAGGAATACCTTGGGCAGGCGGTCCGGGTTGGCCTTGCCCTCGATGGTGCCCCAGTGCTTGAGGTAGTCGCCGGCGTTGTAGCCGATGAACGGAAGCATGGCCATCGGGTCGCGGCGGACCACGCCGACGGCGCCGGCGGCTGCCGCGGTGGTCTCCGACGACAGGGTGGAGCCCATGAAGATGCCGTTGGTCCACGAGCGGGCCTGGGTAACCAGCGGGATGGTGGTCTTGCGGCGCCCGCCGAAGAGGATCGCGTGGATCTCCACACCGTCGGGGCTGTAGTACTCCTGGGCCAGCATGTCGATCTGCGAGATCGGCGTGCAGAAGCGCGAGTTCGGGTGCGCCGCCGGCCGGCCGGAGTCGGGCGTCCAGTCGTTGCCCTGCCAGTCGATGAGGTGATCGGGCACGTCGTCGGTCATGCCCTCCCACCAGACGCCGCCGTCGTCGGTCAGCGCCACGTTGGTGAAGATGGAGTTGCCCTTGGCGATGGCGCGCATGGCGTTGGGGTTGGTGCTCCAGCCGGTGCCCGGTGCGACGCCGAACAGGCCGTACTCGGGGTTCACGCCGCGCAGTTCGCCCTCCTTGCCGATGCGCATCCAGTTGATGTCGTCGCCGAGGGTCTCGGCCTTCCAGCCGTCGATGGTCGGATCCAGCAGCGCGAGGTTGGTCTTGCCGCAGGCCGAGGGGAAGGCGGCCGCAATGTTGTACGCCTTGCCCTGCGGGCTGGTGAGCTTGAGGATCAGCATGTGCTCGGCCAGCCAGCCTTCGTCGCGGGCAATCACCGAGGCGATGCGCAGGGCGTAGCACTTCTTGCCCAGCAGCGCGTTGCCGCCGTAGCCCGAGCCGTAGGACCAGATGGACCGCTCCTCGGGGAAGTGCACGATCCACTTCTCCTCATTGCACGGCCAGACGACGTCGGCTTCCCCCGGTTCCAGCGGGGCGCCGACGGAGTGCAGCGCGGGGACGAAGAAGGCGTCCTCAGCCTCCATCTTGCGCAGCACGTCGGTGCCGATCCGCGCCATGATGCGCATGGAGGCGACCACGTAGGCCGAGTCGGTGATTTCGACGCCGTACTGCGGCTGTTCCGCATCCAGGGGCCCCATGACAAAGGGGATCACGTACATGGTGCGTCCGCGCATGCTGCCGGCGAAGCGTTCCGTGAGGATCGACTTCATCTCCGCGGGGTCCATCCAGTTGTTGGTGAACCCTGCGTCTGCCTCCTTCTCGGAGCAGATGAAGGTCCGCTCTTCGACCCGGGCGACGTCCTTCGGGTCGGAGAAGCCGACGAAAGAGTTGGGGAACAGCTCCGGGTTCAGCCGCTTCAGCGTCCCGGCCTCGACCAGCTGATCGGTCAGGAGTGCGTACTCCTCTTCGGAGCCGTCCACCCAATAGACTGAGTCGGGCTGCGTCAGCTCTGAAACTTCGGCAACCCAGGCCAGAAGCTTTGCGTGTGTAGTTGGGGCATCCATAAGTGTTTCCTCAAGAACCGGCTGACGCGTGATATCGCCCATGACTCATCCCTTTCCTGGGCCAGTGGTGTTTCTAGATGCTATGGGTCGATGGCTAGACCAGCGGGCTGCAGAAAAAGGGGATTGGCCCGCCTTGGATAGGATGAGCCCGGAATTCCGGGGTTTTTCGACGTGTCAAGGCCCACAGTTGTGATTAAGGTCATATAGACCGGTCTAGTTAATGTGTCCTTCCGAGGGCAGGCTCGACCCGGTTTCCCAAGATCAGCAGCCCGGCGCCGCGGCTCCGCGACGCTGACACCCCAGCGCCAGACAGGCGGGCTTGGGGGTGAGGCGCGGCGCCCCCAGGCCGCGATACGCGCAATTCCGGGGCGGAGGCGGGCGGGGCTCCCTCGATTTGGCGACTGTCCGGCAAACACGCTACAGTTGTATCCGGCCGCGAGGCCAAGCGCCCATAGCTCAGCTGGATAGAGCGTCTGTCTACGGAACAGAAGGCCGGGGGTTCGAATCCCTCTGGGCGCACCAAACACATGCAGCCCGGTCATCGACCGGGCTGCATTTTTCTTTGCCGGCAGGTGCCCCGGCTCCGGCGGTTTACCGGCCGCACGCCCCCTCCGGGCTGCATGTCACACTCGCTGCTTCCGCAGTGTCTTCCGTGTATCCCCGCGCGCCGGGGCAACGACGAGGAGGCCGGCATGGCACGGATACCCCTGGAGCACTCCCCCAGCCTGTTCCTGAAAATCATGGCGGGCTACAGCAAGCGGAAGTACGGCAAGGTGCTGGATCCCGGCCTGGCCATGCTGCACAACCGGCGGGTGCTGTTTGCCTGGCTGCGGCACGAACGATCCGTTGCCAGGTTCAACACCCTGCCGCCCGTGCTCAAGGCTTTGGCCGTCATGGGGGCGGCCTCCTCTATCGGCTGCAGTTGGTGCCTCGACTTCGGCTACTGGGAATTTCATCACCAGGGCGTGGAACCGGCGAAACTGCGGGAGGTTCCGCGCTGGCACACGGCTTCGGTTTACACTCAGCTGGAGCGCGATGTGCTCGGTTATGCAGAGGCCATGACCGCGACCCCACCCACAGTCACCGACGACTTAGTGGAAAGGCTGAAGCAGTATCTTGACCCGGCCCAGCTGGCGGAACTGACCTATCTGGTTGCGGTGGAGAACCAGCGGTCGAGGGTGAACGCCGCGTTGGGCCTGGCCAGCCAGGGCTTCAAGGAAACCTGCAGCGTAGGAGGCTGACATGTCGACGACCCAGGAGAAATTGGCCGTGTTCCAACAGCACCGCGGGCTGCTCTTTGGGGCGGCCTACCGCCTCCTGGGCAGCGCCGCCGACGCCGAGGACGTCCTGCAGGAGGCATGGCTGCGGTTCTCCGACGTGCCGCAGGACCATGTCCGTGAGCCGCGGGCCTTCCTGCTGCGAACGGTAACCAATCTGGCGCTGAACCAGATCCGCGCCCAGCAACGCCGCCGCGAAAATTACGTCGGGCCCTGGCTGCCCGAGCCGGTCAGCTCCCTGCCGGATGCCCCGAGCCCTCCCGCACCGGACGAAGCTGCCGTGCTGGCCGACGATGTTTCGCTGGCCATGCTGGTGGTTTTGGAACAGCTCTCCCCCTTGGAACGTGCGGCCTACATCCTGGGCGAGGTCTTCGGCTACCCGGCACCAGAGATTGCCCGGACGCTGGGCCGCTCGCCCGCGGCGGTGCGGCAACTCATCTCGCGTGCCCGCGGCCACGTCGCGAGCCGGCAAGCCAGGAACCAAGTTGATCCTGCCCTGCACCGGAGGATCACCGAGCAGTTCCTGCAGGCAGCCAACACCGGGGCCATCGAGCCGCTGCTGGGCCTGCTGGCTCCGGACGTTGTGCTGACCAGCGACGGCGGCGGCCAGAAGACCGCGGCGCTGCGGCCCATCTTCGGGGTGGAGAAGGTGCTGCGCTTCCTGCTCGGCATCACCGGCAACCCGGACACCCCCTTCCACCTGCACGTCGCCGACGTCAACGGGCTGCCCGGGTTGGTGGCGGTCGATGCGGACGGCGCGGTGGACACGGTCGCCGGCTTCCGGATCGATGAGGGGTTGGTCCGGGAAATCTTCCTCATCCGGAACCCGGACAAGCTTGGCCGCATCCGCATCTAGCTGCACCGACCCGACGGGCATGAGACGGTTGAAACGGGAGTCCGCGCCATCGTGTGCGGTCCTGTTATGTGTTGGTCCCGGATATAGGAGGAATACCCATGAAGGTCACCGCCGCCGTCGTGCGCGAGACGGGCGCACCGCTTTCAGTTGAAGAACTGGAGCTCGCCGATCTCCGGCCCGACGAGGTGAGGGTCCGCATGGTCGCCACCGGCATCTGTCACACGGATTCAACCGCCCGCGACGGCGCGTATCCCCTCCAGTGGCCGGCGGTGCTCGGTCACGAGGGCGCCGGCGTTGTGGAGGATGTGGGAATAGCGGTGACGAGCGTCGAGCCCGGTGACCACGTGGTGCTGGCGCCGGCATCGTGCGGCACGTGCAAGCAGTGCCGCCGCGGGGAGATGGCCTACTGCGAGCACTACATCGCCATCAATCTCAGTGGTCGCCGAACCGCGCTCTCGGCCGACGGCGAATCCGTGGCCTCGCACTTCTTCGGCCAGTCGTCCTTCTCGTCGTACGCGAACGTGCTGGAGCGCTGCGTGGTCAAGGTGGACCCCGAGGTTCCGCTGGAGATGCTCGCCCCGCTGGGGTGCGGGCTGCAGACCGGGGCCGGGGCTGTGCTCAACGAGCTGCGGCCGGAGCCGGCAACATCGCTGGCGGTGATCGGTGCGGGCGCGGTCGGCTCGGCAGCGATCATGGCCGCCAAGATCGCCGGCTGCACGACGGTGATCGCGGTGGATCTGCACGACAACCGCTTGGAGACGGCCCTCGAACTTGGCGCCACCCACACCATTAACTCCGCCAAGACGGACATGGGCGAGGAGCTGAACCGCATCACCGGCGGGGAGGGTGTGGACTACATCGTCGATACCACCTCCGTGCCGGCGGTGCTCAACCAGGCCGCCCGGGCGCTGGCCTTCCGCGGCACGCTCGTGGCCGTGGGCAACACGACCTTCGGCACCGAGGCGCCGTTCGAGATCGGCGAGTCCCAGGTCAAGGGATGGACGTTCACAATGAATGTCCAGGGCAGCTCGGTGTATCAGGTCTTCATCCCGCGCCTGATCGAGCTGTGGAAGCAGGGACGGTTCCCGTACGACAAGCTGGTCAAGACCTACCCCTTTGCCGACATCAACCAGGGGTTCGAGGATTCGGCCAACGGTTCCACGATCAAGCCGATCCTCCTCTTCTGACCGGCGGAGTCCGGGACGGTGAGGCGCCGGCCCGGCCTGCGTCAGCGCCCCGCGAGGCGCCGGCTGAAACGCGTCCAGCGCGAGGCGCCGGCCCTGCCCGGTCAGCGCAGCGCGAGGCTCCGGCCGGCCCGCGTCAGCGCAGCACCACGAAGTCGGTCACCGCGGCGTCACGCCCGTCCAGCTCCGCCCAGCTCTTCCCGTGCTGCAGCACCGTCAGGCCGGAGGTTGGATAGTGGGTGGCCATGTCCACCACGGCCTCCTCATCGGAATCCACCGACGCGAGCCGCATCGCCAGGTCCTGCACCGCCGGCATGTGGGCCACCACCAGCAGGGACGTAATGGTGTCGGGCAGCTGGTTGATCTCGGACAGGACCTGCACGGCCGGCGCGTCGTAGAGTTCGTCGGACAGCATGGGAGTCGGCGCCTTCTCCCCCAGCTCGCTGCACACCCAAGTGCAGGTCTGGCGGGTCCGCAGTGCCGACGAGCACAGGATGAAGTCCGGGATGCAGTTGTGCTCCACCATCCACCGGCCGATCTGCGGTGCCTCGTTGTGGCCGCGCTGCGCCAGCGGCCGCTCGTGGTCCTCGACGCCCAGCGGCCACGCGGCCTTGGCGTGACGCATGATCATCAGCTTCTTCAGGTGGTGGTCGTTCACACCACGAGTGTATGCGGCCCTTGTCAGCGCCTCCGCGCGATGCGAGGCTCGGGACATGGCAGAGCGGACGCTGGAAGCGGATGTCGTGGTACTCGGGGCCGGGGCGGTCGGCGAGAATGTGGCGGACCGGACCACCCGCGGCGGACTCAAAACCATCCTGGTCGAATCGGCCCTGGTCGGGGGCGAGTGTTCCTATTGGGCCTGCATGCCCTCCAAGGCCCTGCTGCGCCCGGGCACGGCCCTGCAGGCCGCCCGCGGCGTCAAGGGCGCGGCCGAAGCCGTGACCGGCGGCCTGGCGGCGGAGGCCGTGCTGGCCCGCCGGGATTCCTTCACCTCCGGCTGGGACGACGCCTCGCAGGTGGAGTGGGTGAAGGGCGCCGGCATCGAATTGGTCCGCGGCACCGCCCGGCTCACGGGTCCGCGCGAAGTGACGGCAACTGACGACGACGGGACCCGGACCCGCATCACCGCACGGCACGCCGTCGTGCTGGCCACCGGTTCCACGCCGAACGTGCCGCCGCTGCCCGGGCTGGACGGCATCGATTTCTGGGGAACGCGCGAAGCCACCGCCGCCCGGGAAGTTCCGGAGAGCCTGCTGGTGCTGGGCGGCGGCGTCTCCGGCTGCGAGCTCGCGCAGGCGTATGCCCGGCTGGGCACCGACGTCACCCTGGTGGCACGCGGGGACCTGCTGGCGAGCGTCCCCGAACCCGCGCGGCGGCTGGTGGAAGCCGGGCTGCGCCGCGACGGCGTGCGGATCCGGCTCCACACGGCGGCGTCACGGGCGGCTGCGCACGACGGCGGCATCACCCTCACGCTGACGGCTGCGGGTGCGGACGGGGAGACCGGGGCGGCGGACACCGTCACGGCCGCAAAGCTCTTGGTTTCCACCGGACGACGGCCGGCCCTCGCGGACTTGGGCCTGGAGGAGCTGGGGCAGAATCCAAAGCGGCTGCAGGTCGACGCCAGCGGACGCGTGGCCGGCGTCGACGGGGGCTGGCTCTATGCTGTCGGCGACGCCGCCGGCAAGGCCCAGCTGACGCACCAGGGCAAGTACCAGGCGCGGGCCGCGGGGGACGCGATCGCGGCCCGGGCGGCCGGCGAGCTGGACGGCGACCCGGAACCGTGGAGCCGCTTTGCCAGCACTGCCGACGACGCGGCGGTTCCCTCGGTGATATTCACCGATCCGGAGGTCGCCGTCGTCGGCCTCACCGAAGAGCAGGCACGGGAGCGCGGGCTCGCCGTGTCCGTCACCGAGCTGCCGATCGCCGTCGCCGGCTCCTCGCTGTATGCCGACGGCTACCAGGGCTGGGCCCAGATGGTCGTGGACGAAGACCGCAGGGTCGTCGTGGGCATGACCTTCGCCGGCCCCGGCGTCAGCGAGCTGCTGCACTCGGCGACCATCGCCGTCGTCGGCCAGGTCCCGCTGGACCGGCTCTGGCACGCGGTGCCCTCCTACCCCACCATCAGTGAGGTGTGGCTCCGCCTGCTCGAGGCGTACGGGCTGTAGCGCGGCGGCGGAGCCGGGCAGGACCTAGATGGAGTACTCCGGCGCGGCCCAGACCACTACTTCCGGGTGCTCGTAGAAGCGGTAGCCCTGGCCGCGGACGGTGCGAACGGTGTTGGCCAGGCGGCCCAGCTTGGAACGGAGCCGGCGGATGTGCACGTCAATGGTCCGTTCGTTCGGGACTTCCTCGGCGTTCTTCCACAGCCCGGAGAGCAGCTCTTCGCGGCCGACGGTGCGGGTGGCGTTCTCCACGAGGTAGTTGAGCAGCTCGAATTCCTTGAACGTCAGGTTCAGGGTCTCCCCGTCCAGGTGCACCTCGCGGCGGGACAGGTCGATCAGGACGCCGCTGGGACGGCTGGCGTGCGACGCCGGCTGCGGCTGCCGCTGGATTTCCACGGCCGCGGTCCGCGGGCGGCGGCTGACGGTCGGATCGCCCAGGGCCTGGCGCACCACGTCAATGTTCTCGCCCGGGGCGTCGGCCGGCGCCAGGGCCACGGCCCCGTGGGTCTGGGCGTCCGCAGCCAGCGACTGCACGTAGGCGCGCACCTGGGAGGCCAGCTTGCTCAGCGTGGTCCCCTGGGCGGCGGCAGCTTCCTCGTCCAGGCCCACATAGAGAACGAACCCGCGGGCAACAGTGTCGTTCGACACCGGCTGCGGGCCGGGAATTCCGTTGGGGGTGACCACGGGGGTGGGGGCGGTGGTCGGATGGGGGGCAGCGGCGTCGAACTGGCCGGGAACCGCGCGCAGCACGCGGTAGGCCTGCTGCTCCCCCGGGTAAGACGGCTGCCCGGCGAACTGCGGGTTCTGCCCGGCTGCCTGTCGCTGCGCGGCTGCCGCACGGTTCTGGGCGTTGCGGACGGAGATGTGGACGTATCCGGATGAAACTGACATTAGAACCTCATGTGTGAAAATGGCCGTCATCGCGGCGCGAATGCATGGGTATGCCCGCACGGGATGTGTTTCTGGTGCCCGCCATTGGACAGATGAATTGCCTGGAATAACTCGAGGGGTGGTGAGTTAGGCCTGCATTCGGCAACAGTCCGCCAGTGCGCCGGGATACGTCCCGTAACTGAAGGCTGCGGCTGCAGATGCTGTTGCGTTGTTGTTCACAACAATGAGTCTGGCGCGTAACAATGCTTACGTGCAAGTAATATAAGCCTGCTTGTCTCACATAGTGAGAAGAAGCAGCGCTTTTGTGCCACACATCACACCACGACGGTGCATAAATATCAACCGAGAGCGGCCCTTGCGGGGCGCTGATGAATAAGTATGCAGTGATCTATTTGCCGCGGCGTCAAGCGCATTAGGTGCAAAGCATCGGCGTTTGCAAACCGTCCAAAATGTGGACACCACTGGAACGTGTGGGCCCCGGTGTTGCAGCCCGCCAGTCCCCGTGAAAGGCGCCCCCGGTCGGCTGGGTCAGCCCGCTACGCCGTAGAGCCGGTCGCCGGCATCGCCCAGGCCGGGCACGATGTAGGCCTTTTCATCCAGCCGCTCGTCGATGGAGGCCACCACGATGGAGACGTTCTTGTCTTCGAGTTCATCGCGCAGCGCCTGCAGGCCCTCCGGTGCCGCCAGCAGGCAGATGCAGGTGACGTCGGCGGCACCGCGGGCGAAGAGGAACTTGATGGATTCACGCAGCGTGCCGCCGGTGGCCAGCATGGGGTCGAGCACGAACACCTGGCGGCCGGTGAGGTCGGCCGGCAGCCGCTCGGCGTAAGTAATGATGTCCAGCGTTTCCTCGTTGCGCGCCATGCCCAGGAAGCCGACTTCGGCGGTCGGCACCAGCTTGGTCATGCCCTCGAGCATGCCGAGGCCGGCGCGTAGGATGGGCACCACCAGCGGGGTGGGCTTGGTGAAGGCGGTCCCGGTGGTCCGGGTCACCGGGGTTTCGATTTCCACCGGCTCGGTGTGGACGTCGCGGGTGGCCTCGTAGGCCAGCAGGGTCACCAGTTCTTCGGTGAGCTGGCGGAAGACGGGCGACGGAGTGGTCTTGTCGCGGAGAACGGTGAGTTTGTGGGCAACAAGGGGATGGTCCACTTCGAGTACGCGCATTCCACAAAACTACCGGCAGCCGGATAGCAGGGACAAACATCGGGCCTGCCAGAATGGTGGCATGGGCCCGATTGATCCGCAGCACCGCCAGTGGATGGGTCTTGCCCTGGACCAGGCCCGCTTGGCCCTGGAGACCTCCGATGTGCCGATCGGTGCCGTGGTGATGGGGCCCGACGGCGCGGTGCTGGGTTCCGGACGCAACGAACGGGAGGCGCTGCACGACCCTACCGGCCATGCCGAAATGGTGGCCATTCGGGAGGCGGCACGCAAGCTTGGCTCCTGGCGCCTTGACGGCTGCACGCTGGTGGTCACGCTGGAGCCCTGCGCCATGTGCGCCGGCGCCATCGTGCTCGCCCGCATCCCGAAAGTAGTCTTCGGCGCGTGGGATGAGAAGGCCGGGGCGGCGGGCAGTGTTTTCGACATCCTGCGCGAGCGCCGGCTGAACCACTGGGTAGAGGTCTACCCGGAGGTGCGGACGGAGGAGTCAGCCGCCATGCTGCGCGAGTTCTTCGCGCGGCACCGCGGCGAACTCCCGCCGGGCTAACCCTCTCCCTTCCGGTGCTGCACATGTGCTTTCCGGTGTTGCACGTGCACGCCCCTCCCACTCACTTCGGTGCCACTCCGGCCTCACCACGTGGACGAAGACTCGGCCAATGCGGCCGTCCCTCCGGGCCGTTTTGGGGCTCAGGCCCAACAGCGGGTAAAGTTGACGCGTTGGTGACGTGTCCGAGCGGCCGAAGGTGCAACACTCGAAATGTTGTTTGGTGAAAGCCAACGTGGGTTCAAATCCCACCGTCACCGCCATAGAAAACCCCCGGAGATCCGGGGGTTTTCTGCATTCTCAGTGCGGCGTGGTGCAGATGTAATCGCCATGGCAAAGGCGTTCGCGTACGTCGAATGACGTCGCAGCAGACTCCTCGACCCGCTCCAGCTCATACTCCCTAACGGGTGGTCTCGCGACCAGCGTCGCACCCTGTACGTCGGGGGGGCGATGTTCTGCTTGGCCGTGGAGACGCAGATGTATCCCACGACTTGGATTGCCTGGTCGGCGTGGATCACTTCGGAAACCAATGAGGTGGTGGTTACGACCCAACTGCACACAACTGGAACCCTCTACGTACAGTGGCCGTAGAGGGTGGGTAGTAACTGGAGGTGACGGAGAACAAAGATGGAACATTCGGACCTATTCGCCCGTGCGATCCAACCTTGAGCCGCCCCCGTTCTTCCTTGACTGGCGCAGCATCGCGAAGTTGGCCACGCTCAATGTGAGCGAAGTCAGAACCAGGACTACGTACAAAACCTGAATTTCACCCTGCGTTTGCATGACCATCGCGAACCAGACCAGAGCCGACACGAACCATAGGACGACTGAGAACAGCAGGACGCGCGGGCTGGGCCTCGCCGGCTTGACCCCAGGTTCGGTCAGACCCATCCGGTCTGTCATCCGCAACCAAGCGTTGCGCGGCCCGCTGCCTGTCATGGCCTAACCATAGCTACACGCCAAGGGCGCCGGAACAGCCACGTGGATCCACTGCCGTGCCCGTACAGGTGCGGCAGTTGACATTGTGTACCGCAGTGCGGTCACGGACGATGGGCGCCCCTGCCAGGAAGTACAACGTCTGCAGGGTCTAACTCCGGTCTGGCCCGGAGGAAGCGTATGGCGTGCCGGAAGGATGTACCGGTCATCGCGGTGTCGGCTGACACTTCAACGACCATCGGTTCTACGAGTGTCAGTTCGGTTTCTCCTGCGTCGGCGTTGAACCGGTCCATGATCGCGGATTTGATCCGGTGCGGCCAAGGATGATCCGGGTCTGCGGCCTGGAGTTGGGATCCCAGCAGTTTCGCGGCCGAGGTTTTGAGCGGGGCGGAGCGTCCGACGATGCGGAGTTCCCCGTCGATCCGCAGCCCGGCGACGATGGCCTCGGGGCGTGAGAGGGGACCGATGACTGCTCCGCAGATCACGTCAACGGTGTCGCGATGTTTGATCTTTTGCCACTGCCGCTGCCCTCCCTCGTACGGTTGGCCGGCGCCCTTGATGTTCCCCGTCAAGTTCAGCGTGTTGAAGTCGGCCTTCTATTATGCAAGGACCCGTCAGCTCTTACTTGATCCCCGCGACCGCCTCCACGCCAGGTGGCGTAGGCCCTCCTGAGAAGTGTTCATCTAAGGATCCTGCATCGGACACTGTAGCCTCCGGCAGCACGCCCCACAGGCCCACATCGACCACTTGCCGAAAGGAGGTCTGAACCTCTGGGCGTGCTTGCCGGATGGACCGATCTCGAACAGCTGACCCGGGAGTGCGAATCCAGCAATGTCATCATCGCCCTCGGCACTGAACCGTTTCCCGCCGAGCCCGCAGGCCCGTACTTCCGGCTCAATTACGCAGGCCCCAACCCTGAAGAACTCCCAGAAGGCGCCCGCGTCCTCGGTCGCTCGCTCGAACGCAACAACCAGTAGAACCAGGTTCCCTACGTTGTGCCTCCCCAGCACCGACGTCCGCCCGCACACCCGATAGGTTGGATTAGCGACCGATCGCTCGTTACGGCCGCCGGTCAAAACCAACTTCCTGGGCCGGCACCACCTCCATGGGAGCCCGTCGTGCAAGGATCTAGCCATGCCAGTTTCTCCTGCTGTTGTCTTGATCGGGCCTGCTGCTGCGGGAAAGTCGACGCTGGGTCGACTTGTCGCCGGAGAGCTCGGGCTGGAGTTTCTTGATATGGACGATATTGGCGAGGCCTACTACCTGGAGGTCGGCTGGAGCATCGAGCGTTTGGTCCATCGAAGCGCTGAGATAGGCCGAGTTGCAGCAGAACGGGAATGGGAGCCGGCACGTGCTCACGCGGTACGACGAGCAGTCGAGGAACATCCTGGAACTGTCCTTGCGCTCGGCGCCGGGCATACCTCGTTTACTGATTCCGCATGCTTCGCGCGTGTAAGTGCAGCGCTCGGGGACGTGGACCACGTTGTACTGGTCCTTCCTGAAGCAGCCCGGGGCGCAGGGCTGGCCGAACTACGTGAAAGATCAGTCGCGGCGAAAGGGACTGATTGGATCAGCTCGGGACACGATTTTCTCGCTGAATGGTTCGATGATGCAG
>NZ_JBNHGL010000041.1:0-20061 GCF_059091245.1 Arthrobacter sp. Y3225116 | reverse complement strand
TACGTCAGGGTGCTCGTGGGGGTGTTGTTCCCTGTGGGTTGGGGGCAAGGGGCGCCCGGAAAACCGGCCGGGCGCCCGTTCGCGCCTCCGCCGGGCGGCCGCCCTCGCCCGGCCGCATCCTCGCGTCCCTGGCCCGGGCACATCCTGCACCAGCCCGGGTCTCAGGCCGGTCCGCGTCCCGGACGCCGTGTCTCCTGAGGCCGGAGGCGGCGTCAGGCTGGCCGGCTTGGCCTAGGTCGCCGTCCCGTGGTTGATGCCGGCCTCCAGCAACTCCTGCAGTCCCCGGCGGAACAGCTCCTTGCCACCATGCGCCGGGTGGCGAACCTTCGGCACGTTAAGCCCGGCCGCGGCGACGCTGCGGTGGCCTATGTTCCCCACGGCTACGACCGTGTCGATGCCGAAAATGCGGGCCAACTCCTGCCAGAGCGGCAAGCCGGCCTGGATTTCGGCGCTTGAGGGCGTCCGGTTGGAGTGCGGCCGTCCGGGCTGGTGCGGGTGGAACGGGTACGCGCTCCAGAGCAACGGCAGGAAGTCCAGATCGGCCAGCACGTTCCACATCACCGTTGCCGTCGGCTCCGCCGGAACGGTCAAGACCTCCAGCGGGACGACGTAACCGTTGCCCGGGCCAAACATGCCGAACGGGTCGCTCCCTGAAATCAGTGCCTTGTTGGTGAAGGGGACTCCGGTCACGGTCATGCCGCGGTACCCGGGGGCCTCCCCGACCAGCAGGACCTTGGGCCGGCGTTCCAGCATCTGTTCCAAGTACCTGGTGATGTTGTGCCGGCGCGCTGCGTTCGCCGGCACCGATGCCGAGAAGAAGTTGCGGCTCGCTGGACCCGTCTCGAACTCCCCCAGCCGCACCACAAAGTCCCTAATTTCCTGCTGCGCCGTCACCATCCCAACCTATGCGATCAGCGCGTCGACGGCGGAACCTGAACCCGCGAACCTCTGCCACCGAAATGCTGACGACTCAAATCCCAGGCCGGGATCGCTAACGACCCGAACCCCTGCCACCAATGCCCAACCATCGAGTGGCGGGAAGATGCAGCGAAACGGCCCTGTTCGCTGCATCTTTTCACCACTCGAGTGCGCAGGGGGAATACATGTCCAGCGCGCGGGGGAATTCAAGTCACTGAACTGCTGATTGGACCAGGCGTCGGGGAACCAATCCAGGACACCGTTTCACCGGCCCGCAGACAACGCGCCGGCGCCTGGTCGAACCAACGCATGCCTCGCCCCACCGGCCCACAAAAACGACGCCGGTGCCCGGGAGGAAGAAGAATCCCCGCCCGGGCACCGGCGTCGCGCTGTAAATAGTTGTCAGGCTGCAGCGGGCGCGAAAGCCCGCCGCGCAGCAGCCCGCCGCCCAGCCGCTAGGCGCGCGCAGAGTCCTTGGGCAGGCGGGCCGCCAGCTTCCACGCGGCCGGCATGGCGGCTGCCGCGATCAGCGACTTCACGATGCCGCCGATGATGAACGGGTACAGGCCCCACTCGAGCGTCTGCTGCAGATCGGCGCCCAGGGAGATGGCCAGCCAGATCATGCCGAACACGAAGGTGATCACGGTGCCCGCCAAGAAGGAGACGGTGGCGCCCAGGAACTTTTTGTCCCAGTTGCGCTTGGCCAGCCAGCCGGTCAGCCCCGCGGCGGCGATGAAGCCCACCAGGTAACCGCCGGTCGGGCCGACGGCAGCAGCCAGGCCGGAGGATGCGTCGCTGAACACCGGCATCCCGGCCACGCCGGCCACCCAGTACAGCGCCATCGACAGCATGCCGCGGACCGGACCCAGCGTGCTGCCCACCAGCAGGACGGCCAGGGTCTGGCCGGTGATCGGGACCGGCCACAGCGGCACGGCCAGTTGCGCCATGACGGCGGTCAGGCCGGCACCGCCGACCACCAGTGCGGTGTTGGCCAGGGCGGTGCTGGGGACCAGGGCGTCGGCCAGGACACCCTGGCGCGCGACGGCGGCTGAACTCATGTTTGCTCCTTCTCGGGGACATTTCCTCGCGGAAACTGTGGTCCGGTTTCGGCACCACTGTACCGGCAGCCCCCCGCGGCGAAGCCGATTATGGCAATGATTACGCAGTTCCCTGCCGGCTGCAGGAGGACTACCCTGAGATGCAGGAGCGCTATGGAGCCAATCGAAACACTGCTGGCTACTGCACGCGATGCCTACGCGCGCGGGGAATGGCGCCCAGCCTATGACGGATTTGAGCAGGCCCGCAGCCTCTCGCCGCTGGACGTGGAGGATCTGGCCCGGCTGGGCGATGCCGCCTGGTGGGTGGGGGATGTCCGCGAATCGGTAGTGGACTCCGAGGAAGTCTTCCACCGCTACGAGAACGACGGCGAGAAACTCGCCGCCGCCATGAAGGCCCTGGATCTGGGACTGCTGTGGACGCTGCGCGGGGACCTGATGATCGCGTCCGGCTGGATCAACCGCGCCAGGCGCATGCTGCTGGATGCCCCGCAGAGCCCGGTCCACGGTTACCTGCTGTATCTGGACACCGTCAACGCACTGCTGTTTGCCGAAGACCCGGAGCCGGCCTTGGCCGCCGCCGATGAGCTGCAACAGATGGGGCGGAGGTTCAACGCACCCGTGCTGCATTCCTTCAGCCTCACCCTGGCAGGTTTGGCCGATCTGCGTGCGGGGCGGACCGCTTCGGGATTCGCGGCCTTGGACGAGGCGATGCTCCCGGTCCTCGCCGGGCAGGTGCCCCCGACCTGGGCGGGAGACATCTATTGCACGGTACTCCACGCCTGTTACCAACTGGCCGACCTGCCGCGGATGCGGGCATGGACCGAAGCCACCGAGCGCTGGTGCGAGCAACTGGCGGGCGGCATGGTCTTTTCCGGTGTGTGCCACATCCACCGGCTCCAGATCCGCAGCATCGAAGGCAATTGGGACGGCGTGGAACGCGAGATTGCCCAAAGCAGCCTGGAGCTGGCGGACCGAAACGTGTGGGCCGCCGGTGAAGGGTACTACCAACTCGGCGAGCTGCGCCGGCTGCGCGGCGACCTGCAGGGTGCCAGCGACTCCTACGCCAAGGCGCGCGACTTGGGTGTTGAGCCACAGCCCGGCGAGGCCAAATTGCTGGCCGCGCGCGGACATATCGATGCGGCGTGGGCCGGCCTGGCAGCAGCACTGGAGTCCAATGATCGGCTGACCCGGGCGCAAATGCTGCTCCCCGCGGTAGAACTCGCCGTGCAGCTGAAGTTGACGGTGGAAGCCGAGGAATACTGCCGGGAACTGGAGCAATCGGCCGGTGACTTCGGCAGTCCCGGTTTTCTGGCCTGGGCACGGCATGCCCGCGGCGTCCTGCTGTTCTCCGGCGGCCAGGCGGCGCAGGCCCTCTCCGTGTTGAGGTCCGCGCTGCAGGGGTATCGTTCCCTGCACCACCGGCACGACACCGCGCGGGTGTACGAACTGCTCGCGGCCGTACACCGCGAGCTGGGCCAGCCGGAGACGGCGGCGTCGGAAGCGGCGACGGCCCTGGCCATCTACCGGGAGCTCGGGGCGGAGCCGGATGTGCGTCGCCTGGACGGCCAAAAGTCCCCGGGCGGACTGACGGATCGGGAAGCGGAGGTACTTGCCTGCATCGCCCGCGGTGCCACGAACAAGGAAACGGCAGCCGCACTGTTCATCAGCCAGAAGACGGTCGGCAGGCATCTGGCCAATATTTTCCTCAAGATCGGCGTCTCGTCCCGCACCGCGGCCGCCGCGTGGGCCCACGAGCACGGCATCACCGCTCCCCTAACCCGGCGCTGACGCCTGCATCTTTTGCCCCATCCGCGCCGCCCGACCCCACAGAACTTGCCCGATGTTCCGGGTGCCGCCGGCTCCCTACCGTGGGATTCAGCAGGCAACAGGTGCCTGCTTCCAGACCACGGGAGAAGCCATGACCACCATCCAGGAAACTGCCGGGCAATTCGACACCGAGGCCGCCGAAGCCTTCGCGCAACGCTGCCTGACCATCCTGAACGACGGCGCGCTGGCCATGCTGGCCAGCATCGGTCACCAGACCGGGTTGTTCGATACCCTGGCGGCATTGCCGCCGGCGACCAGCCAGCAGATCGCGGACGCCGCGGAGCTGGACGAGCGCTACGTGCGCGAATGGCTCAACGGCCTGGCCGCGTCGCAAGTGGTGGCCTACGACCCGGTTGCCCGCACTTACCGGCTGCCGGCCGAACACGCCGCCTCATTGACCAGGGCCGCAGGCCCGGACAACCTGGCGCGGCTGCTTCAGTACATCCCGCTGCTCGGCGGCGTGGAGGAAGGAGTCGTCGCCGCATTCCGCCAGGGCGGCGGGCTGTCCTACGCCGACTATCCGCGCTTCCACCAACTGATGTCGGAGGAAAGCTCGGCGGTTTTCGACGCCGGGCTGATCGAGGAAATCCTGCCGCTGGCCGACGGGTTGGATGAACGCCTGCGCCGGGGGATCGACGTGGCCGACGTCGGCTGCGGCAGCGGGCACGCCATTAACCTGATGGCGCAGGCGTTTCCCGCCAGCCGGTTCACCGGCTACGACTTCTCGCCGGAGGGAATCGCCCGGGCACGGCAGGAAGCGGCGCGCATGGGCCTGCAGAATGCCTCGTTCGAGGTCCGGGACGTCGCCGAGCTGAATGAACCGGGACGGTTCGACTTGGTCACCGCCTTCGACGCCATCCACGACCAGGCCCAGCCGGCGCGCGTGCTCGCAGAGATCTACGCGGCCCTGCGGCGCGGCGGGACCTTCCTGATGGTGGACATGAAGGCCTCCAGCAATGTGGAGGACAACGTGTCGCTGCCCTGGGCGGGCTTCCTCTACACCATTTCGGTGATGCACTGCATGAGCGTTTCGCTGGGCCAGGGTGGTGCGGGACTCGGCACGGCCTGGGGCCAGCAGCTCGCCCTGTCCATGCTCGCGGATGCGGGCTTTTCCGGGACGGTCGTCAAGGACGTCGAGCAGGACCCGTTCAACTCCTACTACATCGCAGCCAAACACTAACCCCGACGACGGCGGCTCACCCGGTCAACGCGAGTGGGCACCCGTCCGCGCCAGGCCGCACTTAGGCTGGCTGGGCGCCCGGCCCAGCCGGTCAGGCCGGTGCGGCTCAGGCCGCCAGCCCTGCGGACTGGGCCGTCAGCTCCAGCGCGCGCAGCCGCTGTGCGACGGTCGGCGCCTGGAACGCCACGATCAGCTCGTCGGCGCCGGCGTGCTTCGCGAAGCCTTCCAGGTACTCCGCCACCGCCTCGGGCGTCCCGACGGCCGAGTACTTGACCATCTGCTCCACGTGCTGGCCCTGCGGCGAGTCCAGGATGAGATCCGCTTCCTCGTCGGTAAAGGTCCGGTCGCGGCCGAACAGCAGCGAGACCCGGCTGCGCCGGACAACCTGGAACTGCTCCTGCGCTTCCTCGTTGCTGTCCGCGGCGATGGCGTTCACACCGGCGATCACGTACGGTTCGGCGAGCTGCTCCGACGGCTGGAACTCTCGGCGGTAGACGGACACGGCGTCCTGCAGCGCATTGGGCGCGAAGTGCGAGGCAAACGAGTACGGCAGCCCCAGCGCCGCGGCCAGCTTCGCGCCGAACAGCGAGGAGCCCAGGATATACAGCGGCACGTTGGTGCCCTTGCCCGGTGTCGCATCCACGCCCTTGATGCGCGACTGTCCGGTCAGGTAACCCTGCAACTCCAGCACGTCCTGCGGGAAGGATTCGGCGCTCATCGGATCACGGCGCAGCGCCCGCAAGGTGTTCTGGTCGCTGCCCGGTGCGCGGCCCAAGCCAAGATCGATCCGTCCCGGATGGAGCGCCTCCAGCGTGCCGAACTGCTCGGCGATGGTCAGCGGGGCATGGTTCGGAAGCATGATGCCGCCGGCGCCCAGACGGATGCTGTTGGTGTGCGCCGCCACGTGGGCAATCAGCACGCTGGTGGCCGAGGACGCGATCGACGCCATGTTGTGGTGTTCGGCGTACCACACCCGCCGGTAGCCGAGTTCCTCCGCCCGCTGCGCCAAGGACACGCTGCCGGCCAGGCTTTCACCCACGGTTTCGTTCTTGCCGATGGTTGCCAGATCAAGGATGGACAGAGGTACGTTCACGTCGGCGGGGCCTTTCGTCGCGGGACGCCCGCGGTGGTTGCCGCGGGCACACATCCTGCACAACGACGGCGGTGCCCGTCTTTATTTCTTCCCTCCCGTCCCGTGGGGGCTGGCTGCCGGGCCGTGGGGGCTTCCCTCCCGGCCCGTGGGGGCTGGCTGCCGGGCCGTGGGGCTTGGCTGCCGGGCCGTGGGGCTTGGCTGCCGGGCCGTGGGGCTTGGCTGCCGGGCCGTAGCCGTCGTCCGCACGCGGGCGTAGAGTCTGCAGGCATGGAGCATCATCACGACCGCCGGGAAGAGCCCGACCAGTTCTGGGAGTCCTTCTACAGCCAACGGGACCAGGTGTGGAGCGGCAGGCCGAACGCCATGCTGGTCCGCGAGGTCTCCGGCCTGCGGCCCGGCACCGCCCTGGAACTGGGTTGCGGCGAGGGCGCTGACGCCATCTGGCTCGCCGGCCAGGGGTGGACGGTCACCGGCCTCGATATGTCCGGGCTCGCGCTGCAACGAGCGGCCAAACACGCCGACGAAGCCGGCGTTGCGGACCGCATCCGGTGGCTCCGACAGGACCTGGCCCGCTGGGAACCGCAGGAGAGCTACGATCTGGTCTGCGCCCAATTCCTGCACTCGCCGGTCGAGCTGCCGCGGAACGCCATTCTCACCACGGCGGCCCGCGCGGTAGCACCCGGCGGCACGTTGCTGGTTGTCGGCCACGAATCCTTTCCGCCCTGGTCGGGGCATCCAAACCCCGAGGAACCGCTGCCCACCGCCGGGGAGCTGGCCCAAGCACTGCGACTAGGTTCCCCGGGCTGGGCCCTCGACACGCTCGACTCCGTCCCCCGCGAGGTCACGGGCCCGGACGGGCAGACCGCCACGATCACGGACAGCGTCCTGCGCGCCCGGCGGCTGGCCTTTTAGCCGGCATCGGGCCTGGCCTGCAGCCGGCTTGTAACCCCGGCAGCGGGCCTCGCCTCCAGTAGGCGTCTGACCCTGCATCGGGCTTCGTCCGCAGCAGGCCTTCTGAGCCGGCAGCGGCTAGCCGGCAGCGTGCTCGATGCTGCAGTCCGTGCCCGGGAAGACGACACTCTCATGGCCGTCGTCGAATCTCACGAAGTAGGGCGGGGCACCGCCGTCGCCCCTGACCTCGATGACTTCGCCGTGCCGGTCAGCCGAATCCACCGTCCTGCCCCTGATGACGATGCGGTCTCCGGGTGCTGCGATCATGACCGCTCACCTCCTTTCCCATAGCCTAGGGGAACGGGCTGCGGCCGACCAGAGTCAGCGCACCCAGCGGTGCGGGGCGGGCCGACGAGTGCTGGGCAGGGCGTTGTTCTCCCGCCACTCATGCAGCCATTCGGGCAAAATTAGGTCCGCCGGGGGCCGCTTGCCGACGGCCGCGAAGATCTCCTCATTGGAGACCGGTCCCTGCTTGGAAACCAGCCGGGTGGCGATGTAGGCCCGGGCATGGATTTCGCCGTCGGCCACCATGCGCTGCTCGAAGAAGATGGCGCGGTCGTCAAATCCGATGATGCGGGTTTCGATGCTGTATTGCTGGCCGAGTGTGAGCGATTTACGGAAGGCAATGGTCTCCGCGCCGACCACCGGCGACCAGCCCTTGCGGCGGAAGGTGTCCCACACGCCGGCGCGCACCATCAACTCGAAGCGGCCGAGGTCCATCAGCGAGAAATACATCCCGTTGTTGACGTGCATGGCGATGTCGATGTCGGTGGGCAGCACGCGCAGGGACAGCGTGGACGAATCCCAGATGTCCAGGGCAGGACGCCGGCGGGCCGTCAGCAGCAGCAGGAGGGTGCGGAAGATCAGGTGCATGCCGCCATGTTAACCGGAGGTAACTTGCGGGCGGGCGGGACCGTCGTCGCCACGCCGGTCCCGCCACCTCCAGCCAGTCCCGGCTACGCGTGGTGTCCGTGTTTTTTGCCGTCCCCGAGGTCCTCCGGCAGTCCCCCCGCGGGATGGTCGGGGCCGCCGGAGCCGTTGATGCGCCCGGCCTGGCCCGGCTGCACGAGCGGCGTCTCGGACGTCACCGGCACCGCGAACGGCACGTTGCTGGGGACGCTGACGGCTCCGCGCACCGGGCCCATGCGCCGCTGCCGCAGCGGATCCCGGCGCAAGTCCACGTACAGCGAGAGGCAGAGTCCCACCATGATCAGCACGAAGGGCGTTGACGCCAGGATGGTGAACGTCTGCAGCGCGTCCAGCCCGCCGACGAACAGCAGCACGGCCGCGACGGTACCGGTGAGAACGCCCCAGAGGATGACCAGCGGCTTCCACGGCTCCTTGCGGCCGCGGGAGGAAAGCGTTCCCAGCACGACGGCGCCGGCGTCGGCGCCGCTGACGAAAAACACCGCCGTCAGCACCATCACCACGATGGCCGCGCCGAAAAAGAACGGATAGTTCTGCAGGGTTGCGAAGAAACCGGCCGCCTCGTCTCCGGTCCCGGCAATATCTTCACCGCCCAGCTGCAGGTGGATGCCCGCACCGCCGAACACCGAGAACCAGACCACGCTCACGGCGGTGGGGACCAGCAGCACGCCCAGGACGAACTCCTTGATGGTCCGCCCGCGGGAGATCTTGGCGATGAACGTGCCCACGAAGGGGGTCCAGGAGATCCACCACGCCCAGTAGAAGATGGTCCAGTTGGCCAGCCACTCGGTGCCGCCGAAGACGGCCGAGTGGAAGCTCATGGGGACGATGTTGGCCAGGTAGTCGCCGATCGCGGCGGGGACCAGATCCAGGATGAAGACGGTGGGACCCACCACGAAGACGAACACCAGCAGCACCGCGGCCAGCACCATGTTCGTGTTGCTCAACCACTTGATGCCGCGGGCAACGCCGCTGGCCGCCGAAATCACCACGCCCACGGTCAGCACGCAGATGATCAGGATCGGAGCCACGACGCCGGGGTTCTCCTCGAACCGGCCGGTCCGCAGCAGCGCCAATCCGGCGGCAATCTGCAGCGCCCCCAGGCCCAGCGAGGTCGCTGAGCCGAATTTCGTACAGATGATCGCCAGGATGTCGATCGGCTTGCCCCAGCCCTTTTCCTCAATCCGCTCCTTGCCGAAGATCGCCTGGAAGGGCGAACTCATCAGGTTGCCGCGGCCCATCCGGTACGTCGAATAGGCCAGGGCCAGGCCAACCACCGAGTAGATGGCCCACGGGTGCAGACCCCAGTGGAAGAGCGTGTAGGCCATGGCGCTGTTCGCGGCCTCGGGGGATCCCGGAGCGGCATCCACGAAGGGCGGCGGCGAGGCCAGATGAGTGACCGGTTCGTAGACGCCGAAGAACATCAGGCCGATGCCCATGCCGGCGCTGAACATCATGGCAATCCACGACAACGTGGAGAACTCGGTGGTCTCACCCTCCTGCGCGAGCGGAATGTTGCCATACCGGCCAAAGGCCAGCACCAGCGAAAAGACCACGAAGCCGGTAGCACCGAGGATGAACAACCAGCCGAAGGAGTTGGTCACCCAGCCGAGAATTGATCCGGTTACTTCGGTCACCTGCTGGGTAAAGAAAACGCCCAGCAGGCAGATGGCAACAATAATGCTGCCTGAAACGAAGAAAACCGTCTTGTCGACGGTATTCCAGCCCCGCTGCCCGTCATCACCCGCATCCCGGGAGACCGTCGGCAAGGGGCCGGTAAATTCGCTGCTCATCACTGATCCTCACTGTTGTCACCGGCTGTGCGCGTGCGGCGCTCCGGGCTTCCTGCGGCTCTTCGATGTCAAACGTCCCGTCAGTATGATGGCAGGCATGAGTGGAGATGGCGACTTTCAAAGCGATGATCAGACCCGGATGGACCACTATGGCGACACCGGGTACACCGCCTTCGGCAGCCACGGCGAGGTGTCCAAGAACGACCCGAGGGTGGTCGCGCATGCCGAAGTGGATGCCGCCAACGCCGCGGTGGCCGTGGCCATGGCGAGCGGGGGTGTGTCCCCGGAGGTCAGCGCCATGCTGGTCAGCGTCCAGAACGATTTGTTCGACCTGATGGCCGACCTGCTGGTTCCGTATCGCGGCAATCAGTCGGCGGACGCGCGCATCATCCCCGAGCATGTGGAGCGGCTGGAACGCGCCATCGACCACTTCAGGCAGGAAGCCAAGGACCTCAGCGGCATGCTGCTGCCGGGCGGAACCCTCTCCGCTGCGCTGCTGTATCAAGCCCGCACGGCGGTGCGCCGCGCTGAACGCGTGGTCTGGGCGGCACTGGATGAGTACGGCGACGTGGTGAATTCCGAGACCGGCCGCTACCTCAACCGGCTCTCCGGGCTGCTCTTCGTGATGGCCCGGGTGGCCAACGCCGAGCACGGGGACGTGATGTGGGTTCCCGAGTCCTCCGTCCGCGGCGTCCTCGAGGACCAGTCCGGCACCATCGAGTAGCGCTACGCACGGTGTAGCCGCCGTCACGATTTCCGATTCGCCGGGTATCCTCGACGGTGATGAGCATCACCTCCGACGCGCCCGCGACCAGGGCCACGACCGAGCCGTCCGCGCGCACCCTGGCGCGCGGCCTGTCGGTGTTGAGCGTCTTCGATGACGGGCAACCGCAGATGCGGGCGGCCGAGATTGCTGCCCGGGCCGGCCTGAACCGTGCCGCTACGGCACGGGTGCTCCGGACGCTGGTCAGCCTTGGCTATGTGCGCTGCCGGGATGACCTGTTCTCGCTGGCCCATCAGGCCCTGGAGTTGGGCCACGGCTACGTCGCGGGCTCTCCGCTCGTCCGCGCCTCCCGCGGGGCCGTCGAGTGGCTGACCGGGGAATTCAACGAACCGTGCACTGCGGGGGTGCTGGCCGGTGGCGACGTCATCTGCATCGCGGCCACCCGCGTGCCGGGGATGATCCGCGCCGGACTGACCGTCGGCGCCAGGATTCCGGCGCACGCCTCGTCGATGGGCAAGGTGCTGGTGGCCGGGCTGTCCGAGGACGGACTGCGGTCCGCCGTTGACGGAGGCCTCGACAGGCTGACCGAGCAGACCATCGACAGCACCCGGCGTTTCCACCAGGAGATCGGGCAGGTCCGGCGGCAGGGCTACGCGGTCAACGACAGCGAGCTGCAGCAGGGCCACCGCACGCTGTCCGTGCCCGTGAGGGACGGCGGCGGCACGGTGCTTGCCGCCGTCGGCGTCAACATGCTGGCCACCCCGGACAGCCTGGAGGCGGCCATCGCCGGCCACCTCCCCCTGCTGCGCCGCGCGGCGCAGCAGATCACCGAAAGCGCCACGCGCTAAGAGCCCGACGGCGGTGCCTGCCGCGGTGCCTGTGGGCGGGCCGGCGCGGTGAGATCCGCCCGAAAGCGGGCGCCGCCGTCGTCGTCCTGCGGTTCAGGAGATCAGGACACCGGATCTGCGGCCGCCGCGAACTGCGACATGTACAGCCGGTAGTACGGGCCTTCGGCCGCGAGCAGCGCCGTGTGGTTGCCCTGCTCCACGATCCTGCCGTCCTCCATCACCAGGATCACGTCGGCGTCCCGGATGGTGGAGAGCCGGTGCGCAATGACAAAGCTGGTGCGGTCGGTGCGCAGCGCAGCCATGGCGTGCTGGACGAGCAGTTCCGTGCGGGTGTCCACCGAGCTGGTCGCCTCATCCAGGATCAGCAGCGACGGGTTGGCCAGGAACGCCCGCGCGATGGTGATCAGCTGCTTCTCGCCGGCGGAGACGTTGTTGCCCTCTTCGTCGATCACCGTGTCGTAGCCGTCCGGCAGCGCCCGCACGAAGCGGTCCACGTAGGTGGCCTTGGCCGCCGCCATCACTTCTTCCTCGGTAGCATTCAGGTTGCCGTAGCGGATGTTCTCGTAGATGGAGCCGCCGAACAACCAGGCGTCCTGCAGCACCATGCCCACCTTGGACCGCAGTTCGGCCCGGCTGAGGGCGGTGATGTCCACCCCGTCGAGGGTGATGCGGCCGGCATCCAGTTCGTAGAAGCGCATCACCAGGTTCACCAGGGTGGTCTTGCCCGCGCCCGTCGGCCCCACGATCGCCACTGTCTCGCCCGGCCGCGCGGCGAAGGAGAGGCCCTCGATCAGCGGCTTGTCGGGGCTGTAGCTGAAGCTGACGTTGTGGAACCGGACCTGCCCTTCGGTTTGGGCGGGCAGCGATTCGGTGGCGGTATCCGGGGCCTGCTCGTCGGCGTCGAGCAGTTCGAAGACGCGCTCGGCCGAGGCCACGCCGGACTGCAGCATGTTGGCCATGCCCGCCATCTGGCCCAGCGGCTGGTTGAATTCACGCGAGTACTGGATGAACGCGGTGGCATCGCCCAGGGTCATGGAGCCGGAGGCCACGCGCAGGCCGCCCACCACGGCGATGCCCACGTAGCTCAGGTAGGAGATGAACTGCATGACCGGCATGATCATGCCGGAGACGAACTGCGCGCCGAACGAGGCCTTGTAGAGTTCCTCGTTCTTTTCGTCGAACTGTTCCACCGACTGCTGCTCGCGGCCGAAGGCGCGGACCAGGTCATGGCCGCTGAACGATTCCTCGATGTGTCCGTTGAGCGCTCCGGTGTTCTTCCATTGCGCGGTGAACAGCTTCTGGCTGCGGGTGCCGATGAGGCCGGCAGCCACGGCGGAAAGCGGCAGGGCAATCAGGGCGATCAGGGCCAGCTGCCAGGAGACGATGAACATCATGATGGTGATGCCGAGGAGGCTCAGCGCGGACATGATCAGCTGCGCGAACGCCTGCTGCAGCGCCTGCTGGATGTTGTCGACGTCGTTGGTCACCCGGGAGAGCATGTCGCCGCGCTGGCGGGTATCGAAGTAGTTCAGCGGCAGCCGGTTCAGCTTGGCTTCCACGTCGCGGCGCAGCCCGAAGACCACCCGCATGACGATTTGGTTCAGCAGCCAACCCTGCAGCCACATGAACAGCGACGCGACCACGTACATCCCCAGCACCAGCAGGATCAGGTTGCCCAGCAGTTGGAAGTCGATGCCGACGCCGGGGACCAGTTCCATGCCGCTGAGCATGTCGGCAAACTGGTCCTGGCCCTGGGCGCGGAGCCCAGCGATGACTTCTTCCTGGCTGGCGCCGGCGGGCAGGTTCGCGCCGATGGCGCCGCTGAAGATGACGTCCATCGCGTTGCCCAGCACCTTGGGCGCAATCACGTTAAGCACGACTGCCACCAGCACCATGGCCAGCACCAAGATGATCCCGGCCTTCTCCGGCTTCAGCAGCCCGAACAGGCGCTTGGCGGACGGCCAGAAGTGCTGGGCCTTGCGGACCGGCGTCCCGGTCATGAAATCCTGGTCGGCCTCGCCGGGCTGGAACTGTTCTTCCAGCACCTCGGCCTCGGCTTCGGCGGCGGCTCCCGGCGTTGGCGCCATTACGGGGTCCGGCCCGGTGGCGACCTCGGCCGGGGCTTCCTTGTCCGGCGTCATGCCGCTTCCTCCACCGCAGTCTGGGATTGAACAATTTCCTGGTAGGTTTCCGAGCTCTCCAGCAGCTGCCCGTGGGTGCCGCGGGCCACGATCTGTCCGTGCTCCATCACCAGGATCTGGTCCGCGTCGATGATGGTGGCGACACGCTGGGCGACGATGATGACCGTCGCGTCGCCGGTGGTCCCCTTCAGGGCAGCCCTCAGCCTGGCGTCGGTTGCCACGTCCAGCGCGGAGAACGAGTCGTCGAACAGGTAGACCTTGGGCTTGGCCACCAGGGCGCGGGCGATGCACAGCCGCTGGCGCTGGCCGCCCGAGACGTTGGTGCCGCCCTGCGAGAGCACCGACTGCAGCCCCTTGTCCTTGGCGCGGACGAAGTCCTCGCCCTGGGCCACGCGCAGCGCCTCCCAGAGTTCTTCGTCCGTGGCGTGCGGATCGCCGAACCGCAGGTTGTGTGCCACCGTGCCGGAGAACAGGTACGGCCGCTGCGGCACCAGCGCCACGCGGTCCGTGATGTCGGTGCGCTCCATCCGGGTGACCGGAACGCCGTCGATGAGCACCTCGCCGCTGTCGGCGTCGAACAGCCGCGGCAGCATGCTGATCAGCGTGGTCTTGCCCGCGCCGGTGCTGCCGATGATCGCGGTCGTCTGCCCCGGCCGGGCCGTGAAACTGACGTTGCGCAGCACCGGTTCCTCGGCGCCGGGATAGGAGTAGGTGACGTCGCGGAACTCGACGACGCCGGCCGGTTCCCGGGCCTTCTGCGGCTCGGCCGGTTCATGCACGGAGGGCTCGACGTCGAGCACCTCGCCGATGCGTTCGGCACAGACCGAGGCCCGCGGAATCATCATCGCCATGAAGGTGCCCATCATCACCGCCATGAGGATCTGCAGCAGATACTGCAGGAAGGCCGTCAGGGCACCGACCTGCATCTCGCCCGCGTCCACGCGGAGGCCGCCGAACCACAGCACGGCCGCCGTGGCCAGGTGAAGGATCATGCCGATCGAGGGGAACATCAGCACGAACAGGTTGCCGACCGAGACCGAGACATCGGTCAGTTCGCGGTTGGCCTTCTCGAAGCGCTTGGCCTCGTAGGGCTCGCGGACAAACGCCCGGACCACGCGGATGCCGGTAATCTGCTCGCGGAGCACGCCGTTGATGTTGTCGATTTTCGTTTGCATCATGCGGAAGAGCGGCATCAGCTTCCAGACCAGCACACCGACGACGACGAACAGCAGCGGCACCGATGCCCACACCAACCACGACAGTTGCAGGTCCTCGCGCAGCGCCATGATGATGCCGCCGACGCACATGATGGGTGCCATCACCATGAAGTTCAGGCCCATCAGCACGAGCATCTGCACCTGCTGCACGTCGTTGGTGCCGCGGGTGATGAGGCTGGGCGCGCCGAATCGGCCTACCTCCCGGGCGGAGAACCCGGTGACCTTGTGGAAAATGCCGCGGCGGAGATCGCGGCCCATGGCCATCGCTGCCTTCGAGCCGAAATAGACCCCGGCGATCGCGGCGGCCACCTGGATGAAGCTGACCACCAGCATGAGGCCGCCGGTGTTCCAGATGTAGTCGGTGTCGCCCCGGGCCACGCCCTCATCAATGATCTGGGCGTTCAAGCTGGGCAGGTACAGCGCGGCGATGGTCGCAATCAGCTGCAGCACCACCACGGCGAACATGTAGGGAAGGTAGGGGCGGCCGTAATGGCGGATGAGGCGGAGCAGCATCGGGACGTGACGCAACTTTCGGCGAAAGGGTGGATTGAGGCCAGATAGAGGCTACACCTTGGCCCGAGCCACTGTAACCCGCCGCAGATGAACTTCTCCCCCGGCCGTCAGCGGCCCGCCGGTTCCCCCGCTGTTCGCCGTCCCGGGTGACACCGTCGCGCACTCAGTACCGGTGCCTCGGACAAGTCAGGCCGGCTGCCGATGGGTTGGCCCCGGGCGCTCACCGGCCGTCGAGCCTCCACCAAAATCGCTCGCCCTAAACCGTCGACATAACTATCTCCATAGGTATAGAGTCGGAGTATCTTGGAAATGTGCAATGCGTCACACTCCGGCCCGCCATCGAGGAGGACAAGAACCCATGAGCGCCAAGAATCTTCAGGAAGTTTTGGACCAGTCCGGCAACACCGTCGAGATGCTGCGCAACTCGCAGATCGGCGCCTACATCTACCCCGTCGTCGCCCCGGAATTCACCAACTGGCGCAGCGAGCAGCGCGCCTGGCGCGAGTCCGCAGTCCTGTTCGACCAGTCGCACCACATGGACAACCTGTTCATCAGGGGCAAGGACGCCCTGAAGCTGATTTCGGACACCGCCATCAACTCGGTGGCCAACTTCCCCGTGAACAAGGCCAAGCAGTACGTGCCCACCACGCCGGCCGGGCACGTCATCGGCGACGGCATCCTGTTCCACGAAACGGAGGACCAGTACGTCTACGTGGGCCGCTCCCCCGCCGCCAACTGGCTGATCTATCACGGTGAGACCGGCGGCTACGACGTGGACATCGAGGTGGACCGCCGCTCCCCGTCGCGGCCCATGGGACAGCCGGTGAAGCGCAAGTACTGGCGCTTCCAGATCCAGGGCCCGAACGCCTGGAAGATCATCGAAAAAGTCAACGGCGGCCAGGTTGAACAGCTGAAATTCTTCAACATGGACCAGATGCAGGTCGCCGGCCGGCAGGTTCAGACCCTGCGCCACGGCATGGCCGGCGCACCGGGGCTGGAGATTTGGGGACCGTACGAGACGTACGACCAGGTCCGCGACACCATCCTGGAGGCCGGCCAGGAGTTCGGCCTGCTGGCCGTCGGTTCCCGCGCCTACCCGTCCAACACCTTGGAATCGGGCTGGATCCCCTCCCCGCTGCCCGCCATCTACACCGGCGAGGAGCTGCGCCCCTACCGCGAATGGCTCGGCGCCGACAGTTACGAGGCGGTCAACGCGGTCGCCGGCAGCTTCGTTTCGGACAAGATCGAGGACTACTACCTCAACCCGTGGGAGCTCGGGTACGGCCACATGGTGAAGTTCGACCACGACTTCATCGGCCGCGAGGCGTTGGAGAAGATCGACCCGGCCGACCAGCGCAAGAAGGTCACGCTCGAATGGAATGCCGAGGACATGGCGAAGATCTTCGCCTCGCTCTTCGACACCGAGGGCACGCCGTACAAGTACTTTGACCTGCCGCTGGCCAACTACGGTTCATCCAATTACGACGCGGTGCTCGATGCCGCCGGCGAGACGATCGGCCTGTCCATGTTCACCGGCTACTCCGCCAACGAGAACCGGGGGCTGTCCCTGGCCACGGTGGACGCCGACGTGCCGGAGGGCACCGAGGTCACGGTGCTCTGGGGCGAGCCCGACGGCGGTACCCGCAAGACCACCGTGGAGCCGCACCGGCAGCTGAACGTGCGGGCCATCGTCAGCCCGGTGCCGTACTCACAGGCAGTCCGCCAGGACTACCCGGGCGGCTGGCGCTCCGGCCGGAAGGCCTGAGCCGGGCTACGTTAGGGCGCGACGGCGAACGGCGGGGAAAGTGCCGAGGGCACCTTCCCCGTCGTCTTGCCGTTTTCCGGGCGCCGCTCAGGCGGGACCGCCGTCAGCTACTGTTTTCCTGGCTGCCGGTCTCTTCCACGTACCGCTCGCCCGATTCGGTCTCGCCGACGCGGAAATTCTGCTCCATGTGCTTGATCGCCGCGGCGTCTTCGGGGCCGGGCGCGCTGACTGGGTCGTCAATAGCTGTCCGGTCGGCATCGCCGTAGACGTTGGCCAGGCCCTTCTTGGCATCCGCAGGCAACTCACCCGGCGGGAGCAATTCCTCGTCCCGGGAGGTTGCGCCGCCCTGGTTCTCTTCGCGCTCCGTACGGTCGTAGCGGTCCGGGTTGTTGATTTCCTCGCTCATGAATCTCCTTCCCTCAAGCGCTGGTGCGCCCTGCCTTCACCTAATCACAGAGCGGCGGCGCGCAACAGGGCCGAGAACTGCGCACCACGCCCTCAGGAGCTCGATCAGCCGGCCTGGGCGGGCCACGGGGTGGCCCATCCGGCCTAACTCCGGCGAGCGCCGCTCAGGAGCGGCGCTGTCCACGTATTAGAACCTGCTTAAGCATCGTCCCTTGTCAGTGCGCCATGGCGCACCCAAAGATGGACAATTCCGTCTGAACGTGGACAGCACCGCCCCCGGAAGCCCGCTACCATCGCCGCGGCGCGGAGCCGCCGTCCGCGATGAGCTTCCGTTCGCGCGCGGCTACCGTCCGGCGCGGAAGTCCCTGACCCAGTCGGCCGTGGCCTTCATCCCGCCGAACGTGTAGAAGTGAAGCTTCACCGTGCCGTGCACCGCGGGGTCGTAACGGCCGGCGAATTCCTCCAGAAACTTGTCCGGCCCGGCGGTCCCCAGCAGGTTGGTCAGGGAAAAGCCGTACTTGTGCACGATCCCGGCCGACGAGGCCACTCCGAACCGCTTGGCATAGTTCAGCAGTCTCTTGACCCCGGCCGGCCCCGGGATGCCGATGCGCACCGGCGCATGGATCCCGCGGCGGCGGGCCTCGGCCAGCCAGTCGAAGACGGGATCGGTGTCGAAGCCGAACTGCGTGATGATGACCGTTTCGAGGTCCTGCCGCTGCAGTTCGGCATGCTTGTCTTCCAACGCCTTCCACAACACCTCGCCGGAAATGTCCGGGTGCCCCTCCGGGTAGCCGCTGATGCCCACCCGGCGGATTCCGTACCGGGTCAGGAGCCCGCTGCGGATGACCTCGAGCGAGTCCGGATAAGGCCCCATCGGCTCGGCCGGGTCCCCGCCGACCACGAAGACGTCCTCCGGTGCCGCATCGGCGGACAGCGCCTGCAGGAAGTCTTCCAACTCGGCCCGCGACGCCAACCGGCGGGCAGAGACATGGGGTACCGGCAAGAAGCCGTGACGTTTGACGGCGGCGGCCGCCGCAACCCGTGTGGGCAGGTCCTCGTTCCCCAGGAAGGTGACGTTGATCCGCGTTCCCGCCGGAATTGTGCCGGCGGCATCTTCCAGCGCGGGAACGTCCTTGCCGGTCATCTCGAGCGAGAAGTCGTCGAGCAATGTCCGGGCCGCCTGCGACGGCGCGTGTTTGGGGTCGGCCATAGTCGGAATTCCTTCCACGTGTGGTGCCGGTCACCCTTGACCGACCTGCAGCGAGTCTAGCCGGAAAACCACTACCGATATAGGGGGTGATAAGTGATTTGCATTTCTCAATCACTGGGTGGATACTATGTGAGCCTTTCCTTCTAATCCCAGGAACAACCATGTCCACGCCCCGCGCGCTGCGGCCCTTCGCCCATCGCAACTACCGCATCCTCATTTCGGCCCTGGCCATCTCGGTCTTCGGCACCGGCATGTGGGCCGTGGCCATGGTGTATCAGGTCATCGCCCTGGGCGGCGGGCCCATTCAGCTCTCGCTCGTCGCCACCTGCGCCAGCGTCGGTTTGTTGGCCTTCGTGCTGCTCGGCGGCATCGCGGCGGACCGGCTTCCGCGCCGCCGCCTGATCATCAGCGTGGAAGCGGCCAACCTGGTGGCCATCGGCGCGGTGGCCCTGCTGGCCATGACCGGGCTGCTGCAACTGTGGCACCTGGCCGCAGCCGCCTTCCTGCTGGGAGTCGGTGCCGCGTTCTTCTTTCCCGCCTACTCGGCCATCCTGCCGAGGATCCTGCCGGCCGAGGACCTGCTGGCGGCCAACGGCATGGAGGGCACCATGCGGCCGCTGCTGCAGCAGGCCGCCGGACCGGCGGCAGCGGGCATGATCGTCGCGTCCTTCTCCCCCGGGGCTGCCATCGGATGGATCACGCTGTGCCATCTGTCCGCGCTAATCATCCTGAACTTCCTCGGCCAGGAACTGGTTCCGGATGCAGGGACCACGGCGTCGGTCGCCGCTGCAGACGAGCCTTCGGGCAAGCGCGGCTCCGTGCTGGCGGATCTCCGCGAGGGGGTGGCCTACACGCTGAAGACTCCCTGGCTGCTCTGGACGCTGCTGTGGGCCGTCGTGAGCGTGCTCATCTTCATTGGCCCCATCGAGGTACTGCTGCCGTTTGCGGTTGCGGACCAACTGGGTGGGGACTCGCGCACGTTTGGCTTCCTGCTTGGCATCTTCGGCATCGGCGGTGCCACCGGGGCGATGGTCACCGCCTCGCTGCGGCTGCCGCGGCGCTACCTAACGGTGATGCTGCTGTTCTGGGGCGCCGGCGCCCTGCCGATAGCCGTCATCGGCTTCACCGGCAGCTTCTGGATGATGGCCGCGGCGCTGTTCGTGGTCGGCGCGACGGGCAGTGCGGGCCAGGTCATCTGGGGCACGCTGCTGCAGCGCCGGGTGCCGCCGCACCTGCTCGGCCGGATCTCCAGCCTGGACTTCTTCGTCTCGCTGGCGTTGATGCCGGTGTCCATGGCGCTCGCCGGGCCGTTGGGCGAAGTCGTGCCCATTTGGCTGATCTTCCTGCTGATCGGCCTCGCCCTGCCGCTCCTGGCTGTGCTGGCGCTCGTTTTCGGCGGAATGCTGAAGGACGAGCTTGAGCACCCGCTGGACCGGACCCTCGAACCGGCCGGGCCGGCGCGCACCTAGCGCGGCCGGCCGGAGGGTCGGG
>NZ_JBNHGL010000040.1:0-20224 GCF_059091245.1 Arthrobacter sp. Y3225116 | reverse complement strand
GGGCTGGCCGAACTACGTGAAAGATCAGTCGCGGCGAAAGGGACTGATTGGATCAGCTCGGGACACGATTTTCTCGCTGAATGGTTCGATGATGCAGGAACACGTTCCTTGGCGACTCACGTCCTCTACACCGAAGGCGACTCACCGCAGGCAACAGCTGCCCGCCTGGTTTCGGACCTGTGTGCCTCAGCCAACACAACGGGGACTGCCGCCTAAATTCCGGTCACCCCTTGGCCGTCCCATGCAGCCATCCCCCAATAGGACGGTCACACCGCAGATCGGGAAAGTACCGGGACAGATTCTTGCCCTGCCTGGACCAGAGGGAAGTCTCATCCCCGTCGCGGCTGATGACCGCTCGGTAGCCGTCCCACTTGGGCTCGTACCAGGCTCCGCCGGGTAGAGCCCCGGGCCGGGGATCTTCTCCACCGCATGGGCCAGGGCGACCTCCACGGGAGGTCGCAGACCGGCCGGCAGGCTGCCATCCATGAGGCCACGATACAAGCACAGGTCCCCATTTCACTGCGACGGGGTGTCTCCTCCTTGAGGCATGAGGATCAGCCCCTCATGGGTCACGGTGGACCCGATGATCGCCCCGCTTAGGTCAAGGAAGGAGACGTCGACATTGCCCAGTGCGGTGAACTGCACGCGATCACCGGACGGGGACGGAATGTACTGCACGAAGCCTATTGAAGACGCTGTCGGCACAACTAACCGCGGCTGGTATTCGTCCCGCGGCACACGCACCGATCATCCCTGCGATGACCGTCAGCCCGGCCACCTCCGCAGGGGGTTCGGTGCCGATAACGTAGCTGAGTACGCCAATGGCCGCACCAACAGCAGCGCCGAGGACAAGCCCGGCTAGTTTCAGTGGCGCAGAGCCCCTCCTGTTGTGCCCCGGGAAGTTGTGCTTCACGGTCACCTTCTCCTAGTCCGGTGTCCGGTGAAGGACGAAGATCCCGCCGTATGCGGGCTGGTCGGATTGTTGCTTGTCGCTGTCGGTGTATTCGCTCAGCACGGCGTGGACGCGTGTGACGAGGTCTTCGGCGTCTTCCCTGGACAGGTGCAGTACAAAGCGCGAGAGGCTCGCGAGTGCGTCCGGGCCTGCTTCGATTAGTTCTTCCCGAAATGCCTCGACGGGTGCCAGGGGGCCGTCTGGGCCGGCTTCGCCCAGAGCGGTATCCAAATTCCAGGACCGCCCCGTGGATCGGTACGGCTTTTCAAGTGCGCCGCTGCTTCCGGTGCGGACCTCTGCCGGTTCGAGGAACCCGGTCGAGAGCAGTTGCCGCACGTGATAGAGCATTGTTCCCGGATCCTGCCCCAGCCGGTCGGCGAGCTGCTTGTTGGTCAGTTCGTGAAGCCCGCACAGGCGCAGGATCCTCAGGCGCAGCGGATGGGCCAACGCCTTGATCTCCCGGGCCGTCGCGGCCGGCTTCATTCCGTCCACCTCTACCCGTTCTGCGTCGGTCATGGACCCACCCTATAACCGATGTACTGCAGTCCATCGCCTTGAACTTTATCAATCGCTGTGGAAGGGTCCCCCTATGACTCCTGACGCGACGCAGGTGCAAAAGATCAACCGTGCGCCGCTGGGCGCCTCTTACTGGAAGCTGTGGACCTCCTCGGGGCTGTCCAACCTCGCCGACGGGGTCTTCAAGATCGCGCTGCCGCTGCTGGCCATCCAGCTCACCCAGTCACCTGTCCTGATCGCCGGGCTGAGCGTCGCAGCGACGCTTCCATGGCTTCTGTTCGCCCTGACTGCCGGAGCGCTGGCCGACCGGCTGGACCGGCGCAGGCTCATGCTGTGGGCCAACCTTGGCCGCGCCTTGCTGCCAGGCCTGCTGGCGGGCGCCATTCTGATGGATCTGGGAGCCCTCTGGGTCCTGTACATCGTCGCGCTGATGGTTGGTGCGGCCGAAACGCTCTATGACACCTCCGCCCAGTCGATCATGCCCCAGGTCGTGCACAGGGAGCAGCTCTCGCGCGCCAACGGCCGGCTCTACGGGGTCGAGCTCATCACCAATCAGTTCATCGGGCCACCGCTGGGCGGGCTGCTGGTGGCTCTCGGCGTCGTTGCCGGTTTCGCCGTGCCGGCCGCACTGTGGCTTGCGGCAGCCGGTGGCTTGCTCCTGGTCCGGGGAACTTTCCGCACCGAACGCGAGCACAAGACGACACTGCGTTTCGACATCGCCGAAGGGCTGCGGTTCCTGCGGAACCACAAAATCCTTCGCACACTCGCGCTGATGACCGGAGTGTTCAACTTCGCATCCAGCGCCGCCTTTGCGGTCCTGGTGCTGTTCGCCGTGGGCCCGGCTTCACAGATGGGGCTGTCCGCAACGGGCTTCGGCCTGCTCTTGACGACGTCAGCTCTGGGTGCATTCGTCGGCTCATTCATCGCCGAACGGGTGGAGGCCAAGCTCGGCAGATCGGCATCCCTGACGCTGACAATCTTAGGGGTCGCCTTGTTCGTCGGTGCGCCCGCCATCACCGACAATCCCTATGTCCTTGGACCAATCTTCTTCGTGGGAGGCATGCTGATCGTGCTGTGGAATGTCATCACCGTGTCCCTGCGCCAACGCATTACTCCCAACCGCCTGCTCGGCAGAGTCAACAGCGCCTACCGCCTGCTGGCGTGGGGCACCATGCCACTCGGTGCGACAGCCGGCGGCCTGCTGGCCCAAGGGCTCGGCTTGCAGACCATGTTCGCCATCATGGGAATGCTGACCCTGGCACTGATCGGGATGATGCCCATCCTTACAAACAAGGCGCTCACCGCAGCCGACATAGAATCGTGAATTGCCTGACCGTGTCCTGGCGCGCTGTTCTATGCGGCTGCACGGTATCGAAAAATGGGTTGCAGAACGGGCCGTGCGAAAGGGGCAGCGGCCGGTGGTCGAGGACAACAGTAAGCAGTCAGGCAAGGGCCCTGGTTAAGCTCGTACTGGCGCGTGTCGGCGCCTGTTCCACAACAAAGGTCATTGGCGGCGCTGCTGGTCCGGCGGCCCTGGGTGTTCAAAAGGGATACCCTGCCCCGATAGCCCCAGGCACTGCATCCTTGATGGCCCGGGCCAAAAGCTGCCCAGCCCTGTCCAACTTCTCCGCGGTGAGCAGCAGGTTTTAGATCCTGGCTAACGAGCTCTATCGCCGCCGCAAAACGAAGCACCCATTAGTTCCGACAACGACGGCGTCCCCCACAGCATCGAAGGCGCGATACTGACTAACGATCGGTGCCCCTGCCAGGAAGTGCAACGTCCGCAGGGTCTAACTCCGGTCTGGCCCGGAGGAAGCGTATGGCGTGCCGGAAGGATGTACCAGACATCGCGGTGTCGGCTGACACTTCAACGACAAGCGGTTCCACGAGGGTCAGGTCGGTTTCGCCGTCGTCGGCGTTGAAACGGTCCATGAGCGTGGATTTCACCCGGTGGGGCCAGGGATGATCCGGGCCTGGGCCCGGAGTTGGGATCCCAGCAGTTTTGCGGCCGAGGTTTTGAGCGGGGGCGGAGCGCCCGACGATGCGCAGTTCCCCGTCGATCCGCAGCCCGGCGACGATGGCCTCGGGCCGGGAGAGGGGACCGATGACCGCCCCGCAGATCACGTCAACGGTGTCGCGGTGTTTGATCTTCTGCCACTGACGCTGGCCTCCCTCGTACGGTTGGCCGGCGCCCTTGATGTTCCCTGTCACAAGTTGAGCGTGTTGAAACCAATGCGGGCAGGACCAGCCCCGAACGACATCTCGTGGCCCGCTCCCGCTCGCCAACAGAAGACTCAGCTTGGGACTGTGGGCCTCCGTCCCGCTTACGGAACCTTGAGCGGACACGGACTTCCACGCAGGTCAGAAAGAAGCAAACGCAAAACCAGCATGGGACGGGTCGCGCCACTGTGGGCAGGCGGAGTCTCCGCACTTCTCTTCCCAGTAAACGAGCGGAAGTCGGCGGCGTCCTGTCCCCCCAAATCTTGACAGGACGCCGCCGCTCGTTTCGCCGTGCAGCGCTATTTCGACGTAGTGCCACTCAGGGCTATAAGCGGCCCATTGAGATGGCATTCAACCAAGGCATTCTCACCTGAACTAGCGGAACGGACACACTCAGCTGCAAGGGCTAGCCGGGGGTCCCAGGAGGACTGGCACGGCAATTCACTTTAGGCGTCAGGTGGCCGCTTTGCCTGCCCTGCAGGGGAACCCTGACCGGGCCGGAAACTGGCCATCCCGCCCAGGCCTGTTGGCTCAGCCGTTAGGCTCGGAGCGTGGAGGACGAACAGTGGGCCCGGCTGCCGATGGGAGCGCGTGAATGGCTGCGGGAACAGGTCAATGGAAAGTCGATCAACTTCGCCTCCACTGCCGGGGGGTATGCCAGCGGAGTTGCAGGACTGATGACCGCTTCCGGGAACGTGTTCTTTGTTAAGGCTGTTCCGCTGGATTCGCCGTCCGCAGCGGATTACATCACTGAGGCGCGGGTGGCCAGAGCACTCGCCTCCAGTGTTCCGACGCCACGCCTCTTGCATGAAGGCTCAGCGGAGGGCTGGGTTCTCCTGGTATTCGATGTAGCCATGGGGCAAACACCTAATGAGCCATGGCCCAGGGATCACCTCTTAACGGTCATGAAGATGCTGGATGGACTCTCGCCCAGGCTCACTCCGAGTCCTGTCCGGGATCTGCCGACGGTCGCAGATCGGATGAGAGGCCGGTGTGCAACGTGGTCCCGACTCTTGGAGACAGGATCATGCGGACAGCTGTCCTCAGGGGACCTGAGCGAGTGGGAGCGGGAACATTTACCCCGCCTTGCCTATCTCGAACGGTCCTGGGAGAACCTGGTAGTGGGGGAAACGCTGCTGCACTTCGACCTACGTCACGATAACCTCAAAATCGACGACCACGGGAGGATCTGCATCCTTGATTGGGGCCGGGCATGCAAAGGCCCGGGCTGGGTCGACGTCGTCTGCCTGCTTCTGGAGTCCGACGCGGGGTCAACCGACCTGCAGGGCTTGTTCGGCCAAAGCGCACGGGCTGCGGCCGCGGATCCGCTGGCCGTTGACGCTTTCCTCACGGTCCTGGCCAGCTACTGGCGGCACGCCGCTACCCTCACGCTTGGCGTGCCCGCTGAGCTGAAACGCCGCCGCGAGTTCTCCAGCCAGAGCACCCTCCAATGGCTCCAACAGCGGTGGCACAACTAATGCCCCCAAGGATCGGATATGGGCTTCCAATCCGGCCATATGCGGAGTCAAGTTCCAACCCGCCATCCCATTTGGGGAACCCTTAGCGGGCCACCATTTTGACTTTACGCATTCCACGAACGACTGTCGTTGTTATCGAGCAGGACGCGGATCATGTGCAGGACGGCTTCGCGTTGGGGCTGGGTGAGGCGGTTAGCCCGTTCGGGCAGGATGAAGGATTCGGCTTCGCCAGGAGACACGGCTGCGGCCTTGCGGAGCTCAATCATGAGGATTTCGAAAACTGCAGAGAAGGCTTTCAGGACTGCCTCCGATGTGGTCATTGGCGGGGTGCGCAGGTACTTGGCGACCCGCGGTGTAAGAGACGGTGATACCGCGCTTTTCTGCTTCCAACGCGATGCGGCGGGAGGACCAGGTTTCGGTGTTGGAGTCCTGCAGCAGGGCGGCCAGAGTCCGCTGGCCTCCGCCGGAATCCGGCGCAACCTCCAAAACTTACGTCGTCATTTCCGACCGCCCCCTCGGATCCGAATCCCACGCAGACCACATTCTGCCTGACATCGGACAGTCCGAGGAAAAGGGGCTCTCGGCATGCGCCTCTCTGATCATAAAAGGGATGTACCCGTCACGATCGGCACCGAACGCGGCACCTAATCACGCCGCTTCGATAGTCGAAGGCGGCAAATTCTTTAATGTCATGCCCCTAGGACCGATGGACGGTTCACTGCCACTTTGAAGGCGTCGATAACTGCATAGCTGGGGCGCGTCACTTACGCCCGACTGGAACGCGTCGATACCTAAAAGAGAGAACCGCTCTGACACAGAACCCTGTGGCGTCAATATCGGGCGCCACAGGGTTCTTCCCAAATTTTGTCCAGGAACGCTTCTGTTCCGCTTCTCCCAAACGCCACCCAAGAGAAGGTGCATCACCTTGAAACTCAGAAAAGGATTGTCGCTGGTCCTGGCGGCCGGCGTCCTGTTGTCCGGCGGCGGTGTCGCCGCCACCACCCTGACGGCTGCGCCGGCCTACGCCGCTCCTGTCGCCGCCGAAGCCCCCAACGCACCGACCGATTTCAAAGCGACCGATGTCTCGTTTGACTCCGTTAGGTTGAAGTGGAAGAAACCGGCCGGGATTGTGGCCGAGGGCCACAGATACAACATCACCGTCAGGCAGGCCGGAAAATTGGTTGGCGGGATAGGCGCCGGCACTACGGATTTCCCCAATCAGATTGACTGGGAACACACGCTCACCGGCTTGACCGAAAACACCGAGTATACGGCCGAAATCCGTGTCTCGGCCTGGGGAGGCTCGGATCATGCCGTGTCTCCGTCCGCAACGGTGAGCTTCAAGACCGGCACCGAAGCCGACACCGTGCTCGTGCATCCCGTGGATGCCGTTCGCTTCGGCTCCAGCCCCCGTTATCCGTCCGGAGTCAGTGACACCCAGGCTCATTTATTCTGGCAGGAACCTTTTTACGTCGGCCAACTCCTCAACTACACCGTGACGGTGAAGAAGGGTGCGACTGTCGTCAAGACGCTCACAGCGCCGAACATAGTTGCCATTGGGAATTCGGGGTTCGGTTCCCATACTCTGAATGACCTTCAGCCCTCCACCGCTTATACCGTGGAGGTGCGTGCCAACGCAGTGTCCCCCAACGGTAAGTACAAGAAGACTTCTGCTCCTACTGCGGTCACATTCACGACGCTGAAGGACTCTTCCGTGAGCGTCGCTGACTTCCCAGTCTCAATAAGCAACGTCGCCAGCGACCGAGTCACCGTCAACTGGAAGAAACCGACTGTGCATGGCAAGCTCACCGGTTACCGGATATGGGTGGAGTCGTCCAAGAGCGAGAACTGGCACAAGGCAGCTGCAACTGCCACGTCCTTTACGGTCAAGGACCTGAAGCCGGAAACTGAGTACCTCATCACGGTGTTCGCCGACGCAGTTGCTGCTGATGGCAAGGGGACGGGCTTCACCAGTGTTCATGCGTACGCAACCACCGCAAAGGACCCCGCCAGCATCGTCAGTGTCGCCGGGCCCAGGTCCGTGAAGGCTTCCGCCACCACGGACACGATCACTGCTTCGTGGGGCAAGCCTGCCGTCACCGGCAAGCTGACCAACTACACGGTCACGCTGAAGCAGGGCTCCAAGACTGTGAAGGTCTACACCACCGCCAGCACTTCCCAGGTTTTCACCGGCTTGAAGGCCGGCACCAGCTACAGGCTGTACGTGAAGGCCAATGCTGTCTCTGCCAACGGAAAGTCCAAGAAGTCTTCCTCCTCGGTCTCCAAGGTAGTGAAGACGGTTTCGGCTTCCGTGGTGAAGGTTGCTGCGCCGGCGTCCGTCAAGACCACGGCCGGGAAGAGCAGCGTCACGGTTTCCTGGAAGAAGCCGGCCGTAACCGGCAAGGTGACCGGCTACACCGTCACTCTGAAGCAGGGTTCCAAGACGGTGAAGGTCTACACCACCACCAGCACCAAGGCGACGTTCACGAAGCTGAAGGCCAACACCAGCTACAAGGTGTACGTGAAAGCGAACGCGAAGTCCGTCAACGGGAAGGTCAAAAAGTCCTCTTCCACGGTCACTAAGACTGTGAGGACCATGAGCTCGCGCGGTGGCGGTGTCATCAACCTGTTCCCCAAAGGCTCCAACGGGGTCTGCCACCTGTCAAACGGAATGGGCGGCACAACCACGATCCCCGGACCCTGCCGCTAAGCCCTGCGGCCAATCCGAGCAACACAAAAGCCCCCGAGCGGCATCAGCTTCTCGGGGGCTTTTCCATGCCCCACTACTCACGACTGAAAGGTCGATCATGGGTGACACGAGCTCGACCGCCTCCTGGCAGCCTGACCCGGAACAAACACGCCTCACAGAAGCCGAGGTCGAGGAGCGCATGGCGTACATCGACGGCGTCAACGGCTCAGCCGGACATCATCTTGACGACCCGCACCTGCGGGACCTGCTGCGCAAGAACATCGCCGGAGAGATCACCTCCGAGCAGTACCGGGAGCTCAGCATGGAGCACCTGCGTAAGCACCGGGCGGCGCCGGATGACCTTCCTCCAAGGAGCTGCTGGGTCGAGACGGGTCAGTGCTAGAACGTCTGGACGTAGAACGTCTCCTCGCGAAGACACTGATCCGGTGTACCACCCAGTACTTTTCCAATGTCGCTACGGGATAGGTATCCGCCGCCGAAACTGATGAGACTTTCGATCTGGAGAGAATGGCCCTCCACCTCAACGGTCAGCGGGTCGCCAGCGCCGAATCGTGCCCCTGCCGGGAACAGCAGACCAAAGTCCAATCCATCGCTGGTCCTCCTCCCGATGATGCAATCGTCCTCGCCTACAACAAGTGTTCCGTTGAAAGCGGCTTCCATCACGGAGTTCGCCTGGGCGCTGCGTGGGTGCACCAGCAGCATTTCGCCGTTCGGCCCGGTGACGATATTGGCTGAGGCTCCGCTGCCGGCAGAGCTTCCGCAGCCGGCCATAAGCACTGCGAGAACCATGGCCAGGACTGCTGTGCGGTTCTTCATGACAAGCTCCTGTCGACGGCCCGTAAACGTGCGGACTTGGGAGCAGCCTAGCGTGGTACCAGCAAAGCGGGCGCAGGAATGGGGCGGCATGGTCGAAGCAGGTGGTCAGGCCGGGTTTCTATCCGTCGTCTGAGGTGTCACCGATTCGGGATCCAGCTCGGGTCTGGCCCGGAGAAAGCGCACCGCGTGGCGGAAGGATGTCCCGGTCATCGCAGTGTCGGCGGATACCTCGACGACAAGCGGTTCGACCAGCGTCAGCTCGGTGTCGCCGGCGTCGGCGTTGAAGCGATCCAGGATGGTGGACTTCACCCGGTGCGGCCAGGGATGATCCGGACCGGCTGCCTGGAGCTGGTAGCCGAGCAGCTTCGCGAACAGGTCGGCATAGCGGTCGAGTGTCATCGCTGCAGAGGCGTGCCCCATTCGGCGCTTCCGTCAGCCACCACCCGGCCGCCTCCATCCTTAATGGGCCCCCAAAAATCAACCCGGTAATCAGGGTTCGCTTCAAGGGATGACTCAACCCGCGGATCGACTGGATTTGCTTCCATTGGCTGGGGTCCTGTTCTCGAGGGTGCTCACGGAAGCGTACTGGTACTGCACCGAATGGCAAGAAAGACGTAGCTCTTGGCGTGCACACACCATAGAGCCAGCGCCCCGCCCAGCAGGACTTCCGGTGCTTCCCCGCCTGTACCTATACCTATGGGGTGCTTTCTTCGTTCCGCGGTCCATACAACCCCAATGCCCAAGAGTGTCCAAGAGCACGGATGCATTAGCGAGGCGGATCAGCCTCGCCGGCAACTCAGGCCCGTCTCACTTCAAGGGTCTGGTTTTTACCCTCGGCAATCGTATTTATCCGTGCTATCGGCTCGCAGAGGTGTATATCGGGATAGAAGAGGAGCGAAGGGTTTGAGCGCTGGATCTACTTGTTCAGCCCTTGGGCATACGATCGTTTGTTGATCAGGGCCTCCCGATCGTCAGCGCCTCGGGGGCGACGGTTCACCAACGCTTGCAACCCCCCTGCCAGGAAGTACAACGTCTGCAGGGTCTAACTCCGGTCTGGCCCGGAGGAAGCGTATGGCGTGCCGGAAGGATGTACCGGTCATCGCGGTGTCGGCTGACACTTCAACGACCATCGGTTCTACGAGTGTCAGTTCGGTTTCTCCTGCGTCGGCGTTGAACCGGTCCATGATCGCGGATTTGATCCGGTGCGGCCAGGGATGGCCAGGGCCGGCTGCCTGCAGCCGGGATCCCAGCAGTTTCGCGGCCGAGGTTTTGAGCGGGGCGGAGCGCCCGACGATGCGGAGTTCCCCGTCGATCCGCAGCCCGGCGACGATGGCCTCGGGGCGTGAGAGGGGACCGATGACTGCTCCGCAGATCACGTCAACGGTGTCGCGATGTTTGATCTTTTGCCACTGCCGCTGCCCTCCCTCGTACGGTTGGCCGGCGCCCTTGATGACGAGGCCTTCGATGCCTGTGGCGGGCAGTTCTTCGAACCAGGTCGCGGCGGTGTCCGGGTCGGCGGTGCCAGGGGACAGTTCCAGGGCGTCATCCCAGTCCTTGGAGAGTTCTTCGAGCAGTTCACGCCGGACCCGGAACGGTTCACCGCGGATGTCGTGCCCGGCCACGGCGAGCAGATCGAAGGCGACGAAGTGGGCCGGCACCCGGCGAACCAACCCGGGCAGCGACTTCACCGAGGCGCTCAAGCGCTCCTGGAGGGAGGAGAAGTCCAGCCGCTCCCCGGACCAGATCACCGCCTCGCCATCGAGCAGGCAGCCGGGCGGCAACTGCTGCCCGGCTGCCTCGACCAAATCCGGGAAGTAACGGGAAAGGCTCTTGCCCTGCCTGGACCAGAGGGAAGTCTCGTCCCCGTCGCGGCTGATGACTACGCGGTACCCATCCCATTTGGGTTCGTACCAAGCTCCTCCGGGCAGGGCGCCGGGACGCGGCATCTTTTCCACTGCGCGGGCCAGCGCCACCTTGACCGGTAGGCTCAGCCCCGAAGGCAGCCCTGCATCCATAAACCTACGATACAAGGCACATCCTGGCCTCAGTTTCCCCGAAGCACCTTGAACACCGCGGTCTAAGGGCTTGGAACGAGCTCCACCGAGTAACCTTCCGCTTTTTCATACAGCTGTCTCAGGTATCCGCTGTGCCATTCCAGCCACAATGCATCGGCTGCCCGCGTCACCTCATCGACGCGGCCTTGTCGGACGGGCTTCCCGTCCTTGCGGATCTGAACGTGCTGGCCCGTCAGATCTTTCCAATTGTCTACCGTCATGGGAGACCCTTCCTCAATCTTGTGCAGTTTTCTTGACCCATAGGTGGTCACAGGAGAGGCAAAGCAAAGGACTACTGCCGCTTGGGGGATGTCGCACTCGTTCGGGCAACATCCCCCAAGCGGCCCCGTCTGATCGAGGCTTGCGGGCCCGGCAGACAAGGGCACACAGTCAGGATCAGGGGTAGAGCCCGCGGGTCAGGTGCGCCTGTGCCACACGCTCGACGGCTGTCACCGTGGCGGCCTCGCGCAGGTTCAGGCCGCGCTTCGAGGCAATGGACAGGACGTTCTCCCACGCCGCCAACATCCGGCGTTCCAGTTTTTCTTCAACTTCGGCAGCGGTCCACCAGTAGGCTTGATTTCCCTGCACCCACTCGAAGTAGGAGACGATGACGCCGCCCGCGTTGGCGAGAATGTCCGGAACGACGAGCACTCCCTTGTCCTGCAGAATGACATCCGCCGCCGCAGTGGTGGGGCCGTTGGCGCCTTCCACGATGACCTTGGCGCGCACGTTGTTGGCGTTGCCGCCGTGCAGCACGCCTCCTACTGCTGCGGGGACCAGCAAGGTCCACCTCAAGCTCCAGCAGCTCGTCCGAAGCGATGGCGCCTGCGCCGGCGAAGCCGACGACGCTGCCAGTCTCCTTAACGTGGTCTTGCAGGGCACGGATGTTCAGACCGTCAGCATTGTGGATGGCCCCATACTGGTCGCCCACAGCCACTACGCTGACTCCGGCGCCGGCAAGGAACTCTGCGGCTCCGGCTCCCACCTTGCCGAAGCCCTGAACAGCCGCGGTGCTCTGCCGTGGATCAAGCCCGGCATGGGCAAGCGATGCCAGCGCGACGTGCACGACGCCCTTGGACGTGGCGCTCGAACGGCCGAGGGAACCGCCAACGCTGACAGGCTTGCCCGTCACGACGCCTGGGACCGTGTAGCCGACGTTGACCGAATAGGTGTCCATCATCCATGCCATGGTCTGTTCATCGGTGCCGATGTCGGGCGCCGGCACGTCCTTCTCAGGGCCAATAATCGGCAGGATTTCACTGGTGTAGCGGCGCGTCACGCGCTCCAGTTCCTGCTGCGAGTAATTGCGCGGATCGATAGTGATCCCGCCCTTGGCGCCGCCGTAAGGGACGTCCAGCAGAGCGCACTTCCACGTCATCCACATCGCCAGTGCACGCACTTCGTCTAAGGACACGTGCGGACTGTAACGCAGTCCGCCCTTGGCGGGTCCGCGGGAGAAGTTATGTTGCACGCGGTAACCGGTGAGAACCTCAACGCTGCCGTTGTCCCGGCGCAACGGGATGCTCACGGAAAGTTCCCTGCGCGGCTGGGCCAGCAGCTGGTGCAGCCCTTCGCTGTATCCCAGCGTACGGATTGCAGAAGCAAGCTGCCTGTGGGCGTTCTCCAGAGGCCCCGCGTCCTGGGCGGGAGCCGACGTGCCGTGCCCGGATTGTGCGGTTGACAGAGATAAGACAGGTGTCGTCATCGACGGAGATTCCTTCTTGGCTTAGGTCTTTCAAAGGGTGTGTATGTGACGCTACAAGGGCGCGAGGGGGACGTCAGTGTGCGACTGCACAAAGCGGCGAGACGCAACTAGCAGCTTCACCAGCGCCACCGGCCTGACAACCCCGCGGCGCGGACGCCGGGCATCTCCCACTGCTCTTCGCAGAACGGCTGGTGCACCCACTCCGCCGGTTCCTCCGTCCTACGGGACGAGCGGGCTTGCCGTCCGCACGGCGGAGACGACGTCGAGGATCGCCCGGGTGGTCGCGGCAGAATCTTCAAGATCGGCGACGAGTGACGCATGGGTGGCCCCGTCGATGACGCGGTGGAGGCTGTTGGTCGACAGCGCGGCCAGGGCTTGCTGCGACGCGGCCCACCCGGGCTCGCTCCCACGGCCTGCTGTCAGAACGGCCAGCGGTTTGCTGGTGAAGTCCCTCAATTGGGCAGCCTGCTGTACCGACGAACCCGCTTGAAGGTACTCGTCGACCGTGCTCCGCAGGTGGCTGGGTGTGTCCACTCCGAGCACTCTGCCGAGGCCGAGTCGGGCTGCGGCGGCGGCCAGTGCGGAGACACGGTTCATCAAGTCGTTCGAGTCGGCACGAGCAGGCTGCGCTGCATCCGGGGCTGGTTCCGCAGCCGGTGCGGTCGAGTCCACCAGCACCAGTCCGGCTACGTCCCCGGGGTAGCGGGCGGCGTAGGTCAGCGAGTAGAGGCCCCCGAATGAATGTCCGGCCAGCACGTATGGTCCAGGCTCCTTGCCGCGTTGCAGCAACGTGTGGAGATCGGTCGCGATCCGGGCGGCGTCCTGCGCAGTCTTTGCCGAATCGCTCCATCCCCGTCCTGCCCGGTCGTACACGCACACCCGGGTGTCACGGGCAACAACCGGCGCGATCAAAGCGAGGTCGGACGACATATTGCCTGCGCCGGGTTCAATCACGACGGTAGGACTGCCCGTTCCGGTGCAGGTCAGGTACAGGCGGTGTCCGCCGACGTCGATCAATTGGCCCCGCGCCGGATGAGCACCCGTGTCCACCGCTCCGCGCACCGTTTCGTAGCCACTACCGAGTGATGCCAGAACCAGCATCGTCATCACCGGGTAGAGCAGCACGCGGCCGCTCCGGCTATGAAGCTGTCCACGAACCCTGAAGGCCATCCAAACCACTAACACCAGCAGGGCTGGCGGCCAGATCCAGGCGAGCGCCTCCTGCATAGGGGAACCGAACGCGGCCAACAGGACACCGCCCAGGCCCATGAAAAGCGCTGGAGCGGCGGCCCATTTCTGGGGTTGATCGGTGAACCGCACCGTCAGCACAGCCAGCGTCGCCCATCCCGCGGAAAGCCCCAACAGGATGGCGCCGGTCACGCCGCTTTCAGTGGCCGGAATGACCGGGGTCCCGGCCAGGAGTAATGCAAGCAGGGCACCGGATAGCAAGGAGCCGGCCACGATCCAACCGATGTGTCCGTACAGCCAAGGGTCACGGCCGGTCGGACGGGTCTGACCCTTCGAGGTGGTGCTGATGGGAGTGGCAGCCGTAGTGTTCTGCGCCGCCGGAGAGATTGTCATGTGCACATGCTGTCATTCACCGGCAGCGGAAATAAGCGGCAAAAATGCCCCGTATGGAAAGGATTCTGCCCGCCCGGTTCCTGCGTGAGTACAGTGGCCCTATGCACCGTGTCGTCGCGCTGGCACTACCGGATGTGGTCGCGTTCGACCTTGCCATTCCGGCGCAGGTTTTCGGCCACGAGGATGAACGCGGACGGTACTCCTTCCGCGTCTGCGCAGCGCAGCCTGGTCTGGTGCCGACCACTTCCGGGTATTCCATCCAGGCCCTTGATGGCCTGGACGCCCTTCTGTCCGCGGATACAGTCGTGGTGCCCGGCTACGCCCCGCTCGACGATCCGCCAGCCCTGATAGGCGAGGCCCTGCGCCAGGCAGCGGCCAACGGTGCCCGCATGGTGTCGGTGTGCACCGGCGCCTTCGCCCTAGCTGCTGCAGGTCTCCTGGACGGCAAGCGGGCAACCACGCACTGGAGAAACGCCGACCGCCTGCAAACCCTGTACCCGAGCGTCGCCGTCGATGCAGACGTCCTGTACATAGACCAAGGCAGCGTCAGCACCAGCGCGGGGGTCGCGGCAGGCATAGACCTCTGTCTGCATCTGGTCCGCAAGGACTACGGAACCGAGGCGGCTAACAGCATTGCACGACGGATGGTAGTGGCCCCGCATCGGGAAGGGGGCCAAGTCCAGTTCATGGAACGTACCGTCGCCCCACCTTTGGCCCTCTTCGCCGACACCTGCGCCTGGGTCAGGCAGAATCTGGCCCAACCGCTCACAGTCGAGGACATCGCCGCCCATGCCGGGTGGGCGCCCAGGAGCTTCACACGGAAATTCACGGCCGAAGCAGGCATGACACCCCTGAAGTGGCTGAACGATCAACGCATAGCCGAAGCCTGCAGGCTCCTGGAAACCACCAACCTGACGGTGCAAGCGATTGCCTCCCGGACCGGCCTGGGAACGACAGCAAATTTCCGGCTTCACTTCACCCGGAAACTCAACACCACACCCTCAAGCTACCGCCGCCTCTACCAAGGCAGGAACCGGCAGGCCGCACCAGCCTAAATTTACTGAGGCAGGCCGGCCCTTGCGCGCTGCGGTTTCCCTGCTAGCTAAGGAGGGCGTTCTTTTGCCGGGACTTCGTTCTTGAGCTCTGTCCGCAGTTTGTGCAGGTGATGACCAAGCCCTTGGATGTCGTGAAGACGGGGATGAAGAACACCGTGAGTTTAGTGGCGCGTTCCTGCAGTTGATGGTGGACGAATCGACCGCAGTACCGGCACGTCCCCATCTGTCCGGGCAAATCGCGAAGGGCGGTCTTGAGACCGAAAAGAAGAAACATGGTGTCTGCCTTTCTAGGTTGTTCCCGGTCAGCCCCGGGTGCGGGCACCGCGAGGTGGTTCTCCGTTCTCCTGGCAGAGATCGAGCCGCCCTTTCCCAAGATAGTAAGCATACTTGCTGATTTCCTGCTTTCGCAGGGCGAAAGGGATTCGAGGGCCTAAGGTCCCGGTCGTCAGCCGCTGCAACTATCGAATTCGTCGCCATCAGCCTTAGTACCCGACCCCGTGGCCGGCATGCTTGTGGGGGTTCGCGGCGGTCACAACACAAACGCCCCGCACTTTCTGAAGAGCGGGGCGTCGGTTTTGGGCGTGTGTTAGAGCGGGCGAATGTTCTCGGCCTGCAGTCCCTTTTGGCCCTGAACGACGTCGAACTCGACTTTCTGGTTTTCTTCCAAAGAGCGGTAACCGCTGGAAGCGATGGCCGAGAAGTGTGCGAACACGTCCGGTCCGCCGTCGTCCTGACTGATGAAGCCAAATCCCTTTTCGGCATTGAACCATTTGACGGTGCCTGTTGCCATGCTGATCTATTCCTTCTGGAACGGCAGCGCCGACTCCCCCAATGGGAGCCTGCCCGCGACCGTCCACCTTCAACCTAGGCGAGCGCCGGAGGTGCAGCAAGAGCCGACGCCCGGACCGCAAGAAAGAAGCCGTGGGAGATTCCCCGAACTTTGAGGTGAGCCTCCTGCCCCGGCCTGACCAGGACCGCCCGACCTGAACCGCCTTGCACACTCCGCTGGCAGGGCGAGGCGACGACGAGGCGACCGATCCGATCCATGGCCTGCAAGCCGGTAAAGCCCCGTCAGTACACGCCTCCGTCCACTACCAGTGCTTGTCCGGTCATATAGGTGGAGCCGTCCGAGGCGAGGTACACCACGATGGGCGCGATTTCCTCCGGTGTTCCCTGACGGCCCATGGGTACGATCTGCTTGACGACGCGTTCCTGCTCCTCGGCACCTCCCATGAACTCGATTGCGGGCCGGTTGAACGGTGTGTCGATCCATCCAGGGCATACGCTGTTCACTCTGATGCGGTAAGGCGCGAGCTCCGGAGCCAGTGCCTTGGTAAAAGCCACTATGGCGCCTTTGGACGCGGAGTAGGCAGTCAAGCCAGCACCTCCCTTTACTGCAGCCAGCGATGCCATGTTGATGATCGACCCGCCTCCCTGTTCGCGAAGAACAGGTACGGCATGCTTGACTCCGAAGAAGCAGGAGCGGGGGTTAACCGCCATGAGCAGGTCCCACTGATCCTGCTCGAAACCGGTGATGGCCCCCGAGCGCTGGGCCCCCGCATTGTTGAACAAAACGTCGAGACCACCCAGCGTCTCTGCGCCTTGCCTTACGAGCGCCTCTACGTCGCTCTCCTTGGTTACGTCGGTGCGGACGAACTCTGCTGTGCCGCCCTGACTGCGGATTTCCTCGACCACGCGCCAGCCGTTGTCCTCGTTGATGTCGGCCACAACCACGGCCGCACCTTCTTGAGCAAAAGCCCTGGCGGTGACCGCCCCGATTCCCGTTGCTGCCCCCGTGATGATCGCCTTTTTCCCCTGGAGCTGCATGTCTGCCTCCTACGAGGTGAGAGCCGCGAGCGCGGCGGCTGCAACCTCGTCGTCCTGGTCGACGGTTCCCCCGGCTACTCCGACGCCGCCTACGATGTCCCCCGCGATCTCCAAAGGCCGTCCTCCGCCGAAGGTAACGAGTGGGCGCTGGTGTGTGTACTCGAGCCCGTAGAGGGGTTGGCCTGGTTGGGTCAAGGGTCCGATGTCCTTCGTTGCCATCTTCATCGAACACGCTGTGTAGGCCTTCCCCACCGAAATCTCGGTGCTGGCCAGGAGCGCCCCGTCCTGCCGCGCAAACGCAACCAGTTCACGCCCGGAATCAACGATGGCCACGCTGGAGGGGGAGCCGATCTCCGTGGCCTTGTTAAGCGCCGCTTCCAGCGCCTGCCGTGCTTGCTCGTAACTCATTCCCATCGGTTTCTCCTTGTCATCGATTGAAATCACTATGGGCCACAGCCCGGAGACGAAAGGGCGACGCCTTACTCCTGCGGCAGTCCCGGACGCACATGGGTGCGCTCACGGGAGACCAGGGCCCGGTCACGGTCCTTAAACCGCCCCACCGTCTCGCGGGTGAACAGCGCAATGATGATTGCCGAGATGACAGCAACTGCCACCAGGAAGTAAAGGCCGTAGAAATATCCGGTTTCACTTTCGAACCCGCCTCCGAGTCCAATCAGCCATCCAAGGACGAGGGGGGAAACGCCTCCAACATAAAGGAAGAACAGAAGAATCGAGTTCGCCGTCCCCATGGCGCCCGGCTCTGCCGAGTCCGAGCCGAAGGCGTAGAGGACGGGGAAGATGGCGTTGGTCGCAAGACCTGCGATGAGCTGCACCACGATCAAGACGGTCAGGCTCACCGCCGAAAACCGCAGAAGATATAGCCCAATCGCCAGCCACACAAAGGCAATGATGAGGCTCAGCTTTCGGCCGATGTAATCAGAGACCACACCCCAGAAGATCTGCCCGATGCCGCCGGTGATCGTGAACACGGCACTGTACGCGGCGGCTTCCGCGAAACTAAAGCCGCCCACGAAGGCAATGTACTGCGGCAGCCAAAAGCTGATCCCGGTATAGATCATGATCCCGAACATCGATGCCAGCGCCGGAACCAAGATGTTCGGATTGGCCAGGCTGCGGCGCAGCGCACCCGGTTCGGCGTGACGCTGCTCGGCGCCGGCCCCACCCGCGAGGGGCTTGGTCAGCCCCGCTGCCTGGGTGTCGTCTTCGAACTTTTGGTAGCGCTTCGGGGAGCTATACCACCACCAACCGATCCAAATGGGGATCATCGCCAGCGGAATAATGAGGAAGACGTACCGCCAGTTCTCCGGACCGAAGGTGGCCAGAATTGCGCCGGTGGCAATGGCGCCCAGCCCGGTGCCCCAGGGGTACGCCGCATGCTGTATCCCGAGCGCCAAGCCCCGTTTTTCCACGGGGTACCACTCGACCATCGACGTGACCTCGACCGCTTCGCCAGCGCCGCCGAAGGCGTTCTTGATCGACTGGATGACGACAACGTGCCAGATCGTCTTCGTGAGGGCGACGAAGCCCGTGAGAATGGAGAACAGGAAGTATCCAGCAGCGACGATCGCGTTGCGGTACTTGCGGGCCCAGCCATGCCCGCCCCGATCAAACCAGGCGCCGGCGGGAATGGCCACCAATGCCACAGCGACCGTCACGATCGTACTGACGACGCCGGCCTCCTCCGGCGTTAGGTCGAACTCTTCAACCATCGGGGGCAGGACGTAGTAAAAGATTTGGCGCGTATTCGCGTTCATCGCATATACGAGCCACAGGAAAATCAGCGCTCCAACTGCGGTTGCCGGAACGCGGCCCCGGTTCCTGGGACCTTCCTGCGCCGGCCCGGTGGCCGACTGGTCCTTGTCTGCCATTTCGCCTTCTCCTCTCCAATCAGGCTGTCACCGTGGTGGTATTGATGTTGTTCATGCCGGAACCAGAGCCAACGGGCGGACCGGTGATCCTGTCACGCCGACCATCTTGAGCGGAAGGCACATGAAGATGAATTCATGATTGCCGGAGGCAGCAAGCTCCTCGAGCTGCAGATTCTCGATGATGTAAATCCCGTTGCGGACGATGAGCACAACGTGCCCCGGCAGGCTCCCGCGCCGGGGGTCCGGCTGCACGGCGTCCCAGGCAACGTTGTCAGCTCCTACAGCTTGCACCCGACGATCCGCGAGCCACTCTGAGGCTTCGGCGGAAAGGCCGGCGCTTTGGAGATATTCATCCGGTTCGTTCCAAAGAGACCCGCTGCCGGTGCGGACGAGGACGACGTCGCTCGCCCCCACCCAAACATCCTGCTCTGAGGCGGCCGTCTCCAGCTCATCCGCTCCCACGACCGTGCCTGCCGGAAGCCGAGCCACTCCGCGATGCCGGGGGATGTCGACCAGCACCCCGCGGGCGATCATCGGAGCTATCGTCTCCACACCAAGTTCCGTGAAACCGGTCGAGGTCTGCGTCGCGGCGTCAGCCGGCTGGCCCCCGAACATCCGCAGGTCCACCGCCTGGTGGCAGAGCGCATCGATATGTGTACCCGCGTGCTCCGCGGTAATAATCAATCCGGAGGCGCTGGTCCTGGCTTCCCCCAGCCCGGTTTCATGCCGTCGGTGGAGTGTGTAAATAAATCCGGGACGGTGCGCTCCAAAAATTGGCGCACCGGCATAACGGGGCTGTTCAAGGTCGTAAACCGTGGCCTGGTTGAGCGTCGCCAGCAGCGAAGCCACCGAGGAAACAGTCATTTCATCGCCCGCCCTGTGCCAGGTCCCGAGCTACGCAACCGCGCCCGAAAATCGTTCACCAGCAGACAGGACATGGGAGCCACCCATCATGTCTTCTCCGATAACTCGTCAGCAAGAAGCCGGCCCCCCTGACCCCAACTCCCCGGATCGATCTCATCCAGGAGGACCACTACTCTTTCCCTCTTTGAGCCCAGAACATCTACCACGACGTCGGTAATGGACTCGATGAGCCTGCGCTTGTCTTCTGCGGACCGGCCCGCCCGCATATGGACCTGTACGACCGGCATCTCTCCAACCTTTCAGCGATGAGGAACTTCAGCGCCCGCTTTCACCCCGATCTCCGCCCGAAGATGATCAGCCGCCATGTAGGCCAGCGCATAGATCGTCAACGTGGGGTTATAGGCGCCGTAAGTGGGAAACTGTCCTCCACCGAGAACGAAGAGGTTGGGCACGGAGTGGCATTGGCCGTAACGGTCCACAACCGAGGTGCCCGGATCGTCGCCCATCCGGTGGGTACCTACCTCGTGGGTGGACACATGGTAAGGCGGCGCGGTCGG
>NZ_JBNHGL010000039.1:0-20703 GCF_059091245.1 Arthrobacter sp. Y3225116 | reverse complement strand
GCGTCCCGGCGACATCGTCGCCGTGGCCGGCACGCTGGGACGCGCGGCGGCCGGACTGGCCCTGCTCGAAAGCCCGGTTTTCGACGACGAGGCCCCGGTTCAGCTGCAGGAGCTCGCCGCGATCCAGTCCCGGCCGGTGCCTCCGCTGAGCGCCGGCCCGGCTGCGGCCGAATGTGGCGCGACCGCCATGATGGACATCTCGGACGGCCTGCTCCGCGATGCGGCGCGGTTGGCCCGTGCCAGCAGTGTCGCGGTGGACCTGACCTCGGCGCAGTTGCAGCACTTTGCCGCACCCTTGGAGGAGGCAGCGGCCCTGCTGGGGGCGGAGCCCAGCGACTGGATCCTCGGCGGCGGCGAAGACCATGGCCTGCTGTGCACCTTCCCCGCGGCACAAACCCTGCCGGCGGGATTCGCCGCCATCGGAGTCGTCGGCGGCGGACCGGCTCCGGTGACCCTGGACGGCGTCCCCGTCCGGGCCCGGGGATGGGACCATTTCAGGGGCTGACGCGCCGCTAGTCGTTGGTCTTTCGCAGGGCTTCGGTCAGTTGGGCGGCCGCGTTGCAGACCACCTCGGCATGCAGCCGGCCGGGTTGCCGCGTGAGCCGCTCGATCGGCCCCGAAATGGAAACGGCGGCGATGACCCGCCCGGACGGACCACGGACCGGGGCCGAAACCGACGCCACACCGGGTTCGCGTTCGCCGAGGCTCTGGCCCCAGCCGCGGCGGCGCACGCCGGCGAGGACCGTCGGGGTGAAACGCGCCCCATGGAGTCCTTCGAGCAGCCTCTCGTGGTCTTCCCAGGCCAACAGCACCTGGGCGGCGGAGCCGGCCTTCATCGAAAGCTGCGTCCCCACCGGAATGGTGTCCCGCAATCCGATCGGCCGTTCGGCCGAGGCGACGCATACCCGCGAATCGCCCTGCCGGCGGAAGACCTGTGCGCTCTCACCCGTGGCATCGCGAAGGTTCATGAGCACCGGGCCGGCGGCGGCTATGAGCCGGTCTTCGCCGGCGGCCGCGGCCAATTCGACCAGCCTGCTGCCCAGGACGAACCTGCCCTGCATGTCCCGGCTGACCAGCCGGTGGTGGACCAGCGCCAAAGCGAGCCGGTGGACGGTGGGCCGGGCCAGGCCGGTGGCGGCCACCAGTTGGGCCAGGGACGTGGGTCCGGCCTCCAGGGTGTCCAGCACCATGGCCGCCTTGTCGATGACGCCGACACCGCTAGGATTGTCCATAAGTTGATATTTGCATCTCAATATGTGAGATGCAAGTCGATTGACTGGCGGGCGGGCGGCCGCGCTGGAAGAGTTAAAGCACACACTTAGTGCGGGCCTCCCGGCGGGAGAAAAAGCCCGCGTTGGTATTGATGGAGGAGATCTGGCCATGGCCGGTAACACTGCGGGCAAGACGCTCGCCGAAAAAGTCTGGGATGCACACGTGGTGCGCCACGGCGACGGTGAAGGCGCGGCGCGCCAGCCCGACCTCCTCTACATCGACCTTCACCTCGTACATGAAGTCACGTCGCCGCAGGCCTTCGAGGGCCTGCGTCTGGCGGGGCGCGGGCTGCGCCGCCCGGACTTGACCATCGCGACCGAGGACCACAACACCCCCACGCTGGATATCGACAAGCCGATTGCCGACCCGACCAGCCGCACCCAGATTGAGACGCTGCGCACCAACTGCCGGGAATTCGGGGTCCGGCTGCACTCGCTCGGGGACGCCGAGCAGGGGATCGTGCACGTGGTGGGTCCCCAGCTGGGACTCACCCAGCCCGGCATGACGGTGGTGTGCGGCGACTCGCATACCTCCACCCACGGTGCCTTCGGTGCGCTGGCCTTCGGCATCGGGACCTCCGAAGTTGAGCACGTCATGGCGACCCAAACGCTGTCGCTGAAGCCGTTCAAGACCATGGCCATCAACGTCGAGGGCACGCTGCGCCCGGGGGTCACCGCCAAGGACATCATCCTGGCGGTCATCGCCAAAATCGGAACCGGCGGCGGCCAGGGCTACGTGCTGGAGTACCGTGGCTCCGCCATCCGGGCCCTGAGCATGGAAGCCCGGATGACCATCTGCAACATGTCCATCGAGGCGGGGGCCCGCGCCGGCATGGTCGCGCCGGACCAGACCACGTTCGACTACCTCAAGGGCCGTCCGCACGCCCCGGAGGGTGCCTACTGGGACGCCGCCGTCGAAAATTGGCAGACCCTGCGTACCGACGACGACGCGGTGTTCGACGCCGAGGTCTTTTTGGACGCCGATACCCTGGAGCCGTTCGTCACCTGGGGGACCAACCCCGGACAGGGTGTTTCCCTGTCGGAAGCCGTGCCGTCGCCCGACGACTTCGCCGACGAGAACGCCAAGGCCGCGGCGGAACGTGCGCTGGCCTACATGGGGCTCGAAGCCGGCACCCGCATGAAGGACATCCCGGTCGACACCGTCTTCCTGGGCTCCTGCACCAACAGCCGGATCGAGGACCTGCGCATCGCGGCGGACATCATCCGCGGCCGGGCCAAGGCGCCGAACGTGCGCATGATGGTGGTGCCCGGATCTGCCCGTGTCCGCCTGGAAGCAGAGGCCGAGGGCCTGGACAAGGTGTTCAAGGAGTTCGGCGCCGAGTGGCGGTTCGCCGGCTGCTCCATGTGCCTGGGCATGAACCCGGACCAGTTGGCGCCGGGCGAGCGCTGCGCGTCCACGTCCAACCGGAACTTCGAGGGCCGGCAGGGCAAGGGCGGGCGGACGCACCTGGTATCGCCGGTAGTTGCGGCGGCCACCGCGGTCAGGGGCACGCTGAGTTCGCCCTCGGACCTGGACCCGGTCAACAACGACGCCGTCTCGCGGCCTGCCGCCTAAGGAGCCTGAAGAATCATGGAGAAGTTCACCACCCATACCGGCATCGGGGTCCCGCTGCGGCAGTCCAACGTGGACACCGACCAGATCATCCCGGCGGTGTACCTCAAGCGGATCACCCGGACAGGCTTCGAAGATGCCCTGTTCGCAGCCTGGCGCAAGCACGAGGACTTCATCCTCAACCAGGAGCCGTTCAGCCGCGGGTCCGTCCTCGTGGCCGGCCCGGATTTCGGGACCGGTTCCTCGCGCGAACACGCTGTCTGGGCGTTGAAGGACTACGGGTTCCGTGTTGTCCTCTCCTCCCGGTTCGCCGACATCTTCCGGGGGAACTCCGGCAAGCAGGGGCTGCTGGCCGCCGAGGTCGCCCAGGATGACATCGAGCTGATCTGGAAGGAACTGGAGAACCACCCGGGCACCGAAATCACGGTGGACCTGGAGTCGAAGACCGTCACCTGCGGAACCATCACCGCACCGTTCGAGATCGACGACTACACCCGCTGGCGGTTGCTCGAAGGCTTGGACGATATCGGGCTGACCCTGAAGCATGAGGCGGAAATCACCACCTACGAGGCCACCCGCCCATCCTGGAAGCCGAAGACCCTTCCGGTAAAAGTCTGAGGATACGCGCCCTGGCGCGAATCGGCGCCGTCGAGGGAGCTTTTCCAGTTCTGTCGGCGGCGCCGATTTGCACCTGCGACTGCCTCATGCAAGGCACCTGCCGGCGGGACGGAGAGCGCCGGACTCGCTGCCCGTTTATTTCAGAGTGGTCACGGATTGCCAATATGCTTAGCTGAGGCCTTGGCGCAGTTCGGCGCTAAACTAGCTTGAGGAAACAGGTATTCATGGCAAGTGTTTTGACCATTCGTGGTGGCGTTCCGTTGGCGGGGAAGGTGTCCGTCCGCGGTGCCAAGAACCTGGTTCCCAAAGCGATGGTCGCGTCCTTGCTCGGCAGTAATGCCTCGGTCCTGCGGAATGTGCCCGAGATCCGGGACGTGGAGATCGTCACCAGCCTGCTCCGCCTGCACGGCGTCGAGGTTTCCAAAGACCCGGTGACCGGTGACTTGACGCTGGATCCGACGAACGTCAAGACCGCCCAGATGAAGGACATCGACGCGCACGCCGGCGATTCCCGCATTCCGATCCTTTTCTGCGGGCCGCTGATCCACGCGATCGGAGAGGCCTTTATCCCCGACCTGGGCGGCTGCCGGATCGGCGACCGTCCCATCGACTACCACCTCGACGTGCTCCGGCAGTTCGGAGCCATCGTGGACAAGCGGCCCGGTGGCATCTCCATCTCCGCACCCAGGGGACTGAAGGGCGCGAAACTCACGCTGCCGTATCCCAGCGTGGGCGCCACCGAACAGGTTCTTTTGACGGCAACCCGCGCCGAGGGCATCACGGAATTGAGCGGCGCCGCCATCGAGCCGGAGATCATGGACCTGATCGCCGTGCTGCAGAAGATGGGTGCCATCATCACGGTCCAGACCGACCGTGTGATCCGTATCGAGGGTGTCACCGAACTCTCCGGCTTCAACCACCGCGCGCTGCCCGACCGCAACGAGGCCGCGTCCTGGGCATCCGCGGCGCTCGTGACGCAGGGAGACATCTACGTCGAAGGCGCCCATCAGGGCGACCTCACCGCCTTTCTGAACACCTACCGCAAGATCGGCGGGGCCTTCGACATCGACGACGACGGCATCCGCTTCTACCACCCGGGCGGCAGCCTGTCGCCGCTGGTGCTCGAGACCGACGTGCACCCGGGCTTCATGACGGACTGGCAGCAGCCCCTCGTCGTCGCCCTGACGCAGGCCGAAGGCGTCTCGATCGTGCACGAGACCGTGTACGAGAACCGGTTCGGCTTTACCGAGGCGCTGATTCGCATGGGCGCGAACATCCAGGTGCACCGCGAATGCCTCGGCAGCATTCCGTGCCGCTTCGGGCAGCGGAATTTCCTGCATTCCGCCGTGATTTCCGGACCCACCCAGCTCTCCGGCGCGGAAATAGACATCCCCGACCTCCGCGGCGGCTTCAGCCACCTGATCGCCGCGTTGGCGGCGGCCGGAACCTCCCGCGTGACCGGCATCGAACTCATCAACCGTGGCTACGAACGCTTCCAGTCAAAGCTGGAGGGCCTCGGCGCGGACTTCGACGTCGAGTAGGCGGACATGGGAGCAGCCTCCAAAGAGCGGGTGGTCATTGGTGTCCTCGCCGGCGTTGTCCGGCCATTCCTGAACCTGGTCCTTCGGCGCAACTGGACGGGAACGGAGAATTTCCCCAAGGACCGGGGATTCATCGTCTGTCCGAACCACAACACGGAAATCGATCCACTGGTGGTCGGCCATTACGTCTACAACCAAGGCGCCCTGCCGCACTTCCTGGCGAAGGCCTCGCTGTTCAAGATTCCAGTGGTCGGGCAACTGTTGACGGCGGCCCGGCAGATACCGGTGGAGCGGAGCAGCTCCGGCGCAAACCGTTCACTGGACGTCTCACGCGAGGTGCTCGACGAAGGCGGTGCCGTGATCATCTACCCGGAGGGGACGCTGACCCGGGACCCGGCCCTATGGCCCATGCGCGGGCGCACCGGGGCGGCAAGGCTCGCGCTGCAGACCGGCGCACCCGTCATTCCGGTGGCGCATTGGGGCGCCAACGAGCTGTTGCCCCGCTATGCGAAAAGGCCCAGCCTTTTTCCGCGCAAAACGGCACACGTCACGGCCGGACCTCCGGTGGACCTGAGCGAATTCAGCGGCTTGCCGATCACCAGGACCGTTCTCGAGGCCGCAACGAATAGGATTATGGACAGCATCACGGCGCTGCTGGCCGAAGTACGCGGCGAGGCAGCGCCCGCCGTCCGCTGGGATCCTTCTGCTCACGGTCAAAGCGCCATAGGCCGGGACTTTGGTTCCGGTGAGCCGGTGCACACAGAAGAGCTACCGCCTGAGGAGAAGTTGTGACAGCACGCCCCGACCTGCCTGCCAACATCGCCGTTCTCGGCGCAGGAAGCTGGGGCACTACCTTTGCCAAGGTCGTCGCGGACGCCCACCCCGAGGTCGAGGTCAGGCTCTGGGCGCGGCGCGCCGAAGTGGCGGCGGAAATCAATTCCCGGCACCGGAATGCGAAGTACCTCCAGGACATCGCGCTGCCGGAGAACATCGTCGCTTCGGAGGACGTCGCCGAAGTCCTCCGCGGCGCGCCGCTGGTGGTGCTGGCTGTTCCCGCCCAGACCCTCCGACCGCAGTTGGCGTCCTGGAAGCCGCTGCTGGATCCGGAAGCGGTGGTCGTCTCGCTCATGAAGGGGCTGGAGCGCGGGACCGATGCCCGCATGAGCGAAGTCATCAAAGAAGAGCTCGGCCTGTCCGACTCCCACGTAGCCGTCATTTCCGGCCCCAACCTGGCGCTCGAGATTGCGCGCAAGGAACCGACCGCCTCGGTGGTGGCCTGCACGGACGACGACACCGCGCAGTGGATTGCGCGATTGTGCACCGCCAGCTACTTCCGCCCCTACACGAACTCTGACGTCACGGGGGTGGAGATCGGCGGCATCGTGAAGAACATCATCGCCCTGTGCGTGGGAATCTGCGACGGCAAGGGCATGGGAGACAACACCAAGGCGACGGTCATCACCCGCGGACTGGCCGAGACTACCCGGCTCACTCTCGCCCTCGGGGGAGAGGTCCAGACCATGGCCGGGCTGGCCGGACTCGGCGACCTGGTCGCCACCTGCGCCTCGCCGCTGTCGCGCAACCACACAGCCGGACGCCTCTTGGGCGAAGGCCTGACCCTGGACCAGGTGACGGAACGAATGACCCAAACGGCCGAAGGCATCAAGTCCGGCCGCGCCGTGCTGGATCTGGCCACCAAGGTGGGCGTCGACATGCCGATCACCGAGGCAGTGGTTGCCGTCCTGGAGGGGCAGGTTTCCGTTGAGGCGCTGGCGCCGCGCCTGTTGACCCGTGAACTCAAATCCGAAGGTGAACTGCAGTGAACGACGTGACCATGCCCGCCGCTAACGCCCCGTCTCCGGCCCGCAAACCCCGCGTTGCCGTCCTTTTCGGCGGGCGGTCCAGCGAACACTCCGTGAGCTGCGTCACAGCGGCCGGGGTTCTCGGGGCCATCGACAAGGACAAGTACGACGTCGTTCCCATCGGAATTGCGCGTAACGGCCAGTGGGTCCAGGTAGCCGATGATCCGGCCCAGTGGTCGCTCGCCTCGGGAAAAATGCCGGAGATCAGCACGTCCGCCGAACCCGTCATGCTGGCCAGCAGGCGGGACACGCCGGAACTCATGGTCGCGCCGGCCGCGCAGGTTCCCCAGAGCCTGGGCAACGTGGACGTGGTGCTGCCGCTGCTGCATGGGCCGTTCGGCGAGGACGGAACGCTTCAGGGGCTGCTGGAGATGGCCGATGTCCGCTACGTCGGCGCCGGCGTACTTGCCTCTGCCGTGGGCATGGACAAGCACTACATGAAAGTGGTCTTCGAATCGGCCGGCCTCCACGTGGGCCCCTACGAGGTCATCACGGACCGTCAGTGGCAGCAGGACCCGGACGCGGTGCTCGAACGCCTGGGCACGCTTCAGTTCCCGGTCTTCGTCAAGCCGGCCCGGGCGGGTTCTTCCATGGGGATCACCCGGGTGGCCGGGCCGGGCGGCCTCCGCGCCGCCGTGGAGGCCGCCCGCGAACACGATCCCAAGGTTGTTGTCGAAGCCGGCATCATCGGCCGCGAGATTGAAGTAGCGGTCCTGCAAGGACGGGGAACAGAACCGACGCGCACCAGCCTGCCCGGGGAAATCGCCGTCCAGCCCGGCGAGCACCAGTTCTACGATTTCGAAGCGAAATACCTGGACGGTACGGCCGCCGCCCTCAGCTGCCCGGCGGATTTGCCCGCCGACGCCACTGAAAGAGTGCGCGAACTCGCCGCACAGGCGTTCGACGCGCTCGGGGGAGAGGGACTCTCCCGGGTCGACTTCTTCTACACGCCGGACGGCGAGCTCATTATCAATGAGATCAACACCATGCCCGGGTTTACACCGATCAGCATGTATCCCCAGATGTGGGCGAAATCGGGACTGCCTTACACCGAGTTGATCGACGAGCTGCTGTATCTGGCCCTCAACCGCAAGACCGGCCTCCGCTAAACAGACGCAGGCCGGCGCAGTGGTCGCCGGCCGTGCTGCCTATAGGACGTCGGAAATGCTCAGGCATTCGCGTTCCTGCGGGATCTCGGCCGCCGCCGCCGAGATGTCCATCAAGACGGAGCTCTCTGCCACGTCATCGGGCTTGAACAGCAGTTCCGTGGCAGGGGTGCGCCCGTAGGTCGTGGCCGTCCAGTAGCCGTTCTCGCCTTCGCGCAGTACCCAGTCGACGCCCTCGACCGAGACGCATTGGTCCGTCGTCGGGCCGGGAACCGGCACGCCGCACCGCAGGATGACCTGCGAAGGGTCCCCCCAGGCGGCGGTCGCCTGGCTGCTCGTCTCACGGCGCGGGAAATCGGCGACATACTGCGGGAGGATGACCATCATCGGGGCGCATCCGGGGTTCGCCGCGTCCGGAGCGGCGTCAACGTCGACAATAGGCGAACACGCCGTGAGGCTCCCCAGGAATCCAAGCGACAAAAGGACGGCAAAACGGCGGCGTCGGGGGAAGGCGCGGGTCATACAGCCAGCGTATCCCGACCATCGCAGCGCGCCGTTGCGACAGTGACCGCAGCCACGCCAGACGGGCCCTGCAGTGAGGAGACGGCCGCGGGGTTTATCCTTTTAGTTAGCCTCACCCCTAGGAAGTGACCCCATTGACTGCTGACCACGACAACGAATACCGCCCGCGGCGGCAGCGCCGCCAGCGGAAGAAAGATCCCATCCGCACCGTCTTTTTCACCCTCGTGGGCATCGTTGTCGTCGCAGCGATCATCGGAGGTGGCTACTTGTTCAACTTGGCCAACTCCTTCAACAGCAAGTCCCAGACGATCGAATCGGCCTTCCCGGATAATCGGGCCAAGAAGGACCCGAACGACAAGACGGTCAACATTCTTCTGATGGGCTCCGACAGCCGCGCCACGGGTACGCAGAATCTGACCGAGGTCTCGGACGGCAGCCGCTCCGACACCATGATGCTGATGCACATCCCGGAGAATCGGGAGAACGTCTACGTCATGTCGATCATGCGCGACACCTGGGTGGACATACCGGGTCAGGGCGAGCACAAGATCAACGCCGCCATGGCGTTCGGCGGGGTACCGCTTGTCGTCGAAACCATCGAAGGGCTGTTTGAGACCCGCGTCGACCACGTCGCCATTATCGACTTCTCGGGGTTCAAGGAACTGACCGACGCCTTGGGCGGGGTGGAGATCAATAATCCGGCGGCCTTCTCGGCAACCGGGTCGACCGGCGAGTTTTTCCCGGCGGGCACCCAGACTCTGGACGGCGAGTCTGCCCTGTCCTTCGTGCGGGAGCGCAAGGCCTTCAGCGACGGCGACTATCAGCGCGTGCGCAACCAACAGCTCTTCGTCAAGGCTCTGATGTCCGAGTTCCTGACGGCCGAGACACTGACAAACCCTGTGCGCATCAACGAGGTAGTCGACGAATTTTCTCCGTTCGTGAGCGTTGACAGCGAATTCGACGCCATGACCGCAGGCTCCCTGGGCGTTTCGCTTCGGGATGTACGGTCAAGCAACGTTCAGATGTTTACCCTTCCGACGCTGGGCACCGGCACTTCCGCAGACGGCCAGTCGATCGTCCTGCCGGACGAGGCGGCCATCGCCGAAATAGCCGGCGCGCTGCAGAATGACAGCCTCGGCGAATATCTGAGTACTGCTGACCTCGAGTGAGCCGCGACGCAACCGTTAGCCGGTGAGCGGAGCCGGCTGCGGTAGGCTCAGGTAACGCCGGAGGACTGAGATTGATCGTTGGCGGGCATCGCCGGCGCATGCAGATGGGACCCCTTTGCAGACGAAAATTGCTGCCAATGCCGAAGCGCTGCGCCGCTGGCTGTCCAGGGCCGAGGTCGTCCTCGGCAACCACAGCGACCGCCTGAACGCCATCAACATCTTCCCGGTGGCCGACGGCGACACGGGGACCAACCTCTATCTGACCATCCGGGCGGCGGCGAAGTCGGCCGCCGAAAACCGGACGGCGGACATCGGCGAACTCCTGGCCGGGGCGGGCCAGGCCGCGATGGAAGAAGCGCGCGGCAACTCCGGCACCCTGCTGTCGGTTTTCCTGGCCGCCTTGGCCGAACCCTTGCGGGGCACGACCCGGTTGACGGGGCCGCTGCTGGCCGCGGCCCTCCAACGTGCCGAAATCCGGTGCTGGTCCGCGTTGAGCGATCCCGTTGAGGGAACCATGCTCTCCGTCATCGCCTCGGTCTCGCGGGCGGCGTCGGCGGTACATGCGGCGAAGAACGGCGACGACAGCAACCACGGGCTGGCGGCAACGCTGGAAGCGGTCGTGGAAGAGGCCGTGGCCGCGGTCGTCAGGACGGAGGCCCAGCTCGGGGCACTGGAATCGGCGCACATCGTCGACGCCGGCGCCGTCGGGTTCCTGCTCATCATGGACACCCTGCGGGCCAGCGCCCTCGGCGTGGAACTGCAGCCGGAACTGCTGGACGGCCTGCACGGCTACAACGTGCAGGATCCGCACCTGCACCTGGACCACGTGCACGAAGGCGTCGAGGTGATGTGCACCGTCAACCTCAGCCCCCTCGACGCCGCAACGCTGCGCCTGAAGCTGGACGAGCTGGGCGACTCGGTCATCATGAGCGCCGTGACTGAAATCGAGGGCGGATACCGCTGGCGCGTCCACGCGCACGTGCCGGACGGCGAAGCGGCCCTGGAGGTTATCCGGGAGCTGGGTGAACCGATGAACGTCAGCATGACGGAGCTGGCCGGCCCGCCGGAGCAGAACCATGGCGGCTGACCCGGCTGACGAACTGAGCGTCCCGCTGGAGCGGCGGCTCGGCAAGCGCTCGGCCTCGGCACTCGAAAAGCACCTGGGCATGACGGTGACCGGGGAACTGCTCAACTACTTCCCGCGGCGGTACATGAAGCGCGGAGAGCTGACCATGATCGCCGAGCTGCCGATCGACGAGGACGCGACCTTGGTGGCCCGGGTGCTGAGCACCAGTTCCCGCAAGATGCGGGCCCGGCGCGGTTCGCTGACCGAGGTCGTCGTGACCGACAACTCGTCGGACATCAGCCTCACCTTCTTCAACGGCTATCAGGCCGAACGGGAGCTGCGGCCGGGGACCATCGCCATGTTCTCCGGTAAGGTGACGTCCTACCGCGGAAACCTGACCTTGACCAACCCCGACTACCAGTTGCTCGAAGACGCCTTCGACTTCGACGCGGAGGAAGCCCTGCGCCCGGTGCCCATGTACCCGGCGACGGCGAAACTGGGCAGCTGGCGCATCAAGGCGGCCGTTGACCTATTGCTCGACGCCGTGGACTTCGGCCGCCTGGGGGACCCCATCCCGACGGACATCGCCGTCCGGGACGGGATGCTCTCACTGGCGGAGGCCTACGAACAGATCCACCGGCCCGCAACGATGGAAGCCGCCAACGCGGCCCGGGACCGCTTCCGCTATCAGGAAGCGCTGGTCCTGCAGGCGGCTCTCGGACGGAAGCGGGCCATCGCCGCGGCCGAACAGGCGACCGCACGCCCGGGCCGGAAGGGTGGTATTGCCGACAAGTTCGACGCCCGCCTGCCCTTCGACCTGACCTCGGGACAGCGCGAGGTCGGCGCGACGATCGCGGCGGAGCTGGCCGGAGATTCACCCATGAACCGGCTGCTGCAGGGGGAAGTCGGGTCGGGGAAGACCTTGGTTGCCCTTCGGGCCATGCTGCAGGTGGTCGACTCGGGCGGCCAGGCCGTCCTGCTCGCGCCGACCGAGGTCCTGGCGGGCCAGCATTTCGCATCGATCACCCGGACGCTTGGCCCCTTGGCGCAGGGCGGCATGTTGGGCGGCGACCCCGACGGCACCAAGGTAGTGCTGTTGACCGGCTCGATGACCGGAACGGCCAAGCGCAGGGCCTTGCTCGATGTGGCGGCCGGAGAAGCGGGCATCGTCGTCGGCACCCATGCCCTGCTGTCCGACACGGTGCAGTTTTTTGACCTCGGCCTCGTGGTAGTGGACGAACAGCACCGCTTCGGCGTGGAACAGCGCGACCGGCTCCGGAGCCGCTCGGCCACGCCACCGCACCTGCTGGTCATGACCGCCACGCCCATTCCCCGGACGGTGGCCATGACCGTCTTCGGGGACCTGGAAACGTCGGTGCTGACGGAGCTGCCCGCGGGCCGCGCGCCGATCACCACCCACATGGTGGCTCTCCAGGAACATCCTGCCTGGGAGGACCGGATCTGGGAACGTGCCCGCGAGGAGGTCGCCGCCGGCCGGCAGGTCTACGTCGTGTGCCCCAAGATCGGGGATGACGAGCTCGAAGAGGCCGATCCGCCGGACGAGTTGTCGGGGCAGCCGGAGCAACAGCGGCCCATGGCATCGGTGGCCGCCCTGGTCGAGCACCTGAGCGGGCTGCCGGTCCTGGACGGAATCCGGATCGGCATGCTGCACGGCCGGATGGAGCCGGACCAAAAGGCTGCTGCCATGGCGGCGTTCAACGACGCCACGCTGGACATCCTGGTGTCCACCACGGTCATCGAGGTCGGCGTCGACGTGCACAACGCCACCATGATGGTGATCCTGGACGCCGACCGCTTCGGCATTTCGCAGCTCCACCAGCTCCGCGGACGGGTGGGCCGCGGCGGCCTCCCCGGCACCTGCCTGCTGGTCACGCAGCTGGAGCCCGGGCACCCCAGCCGGGATCGGCTGCAGGCGGTCGCCGCGACGACCGACGGGTTTGAACTCTCGCAGGCAGACCTCCAGCTGCGTCGCGAAGGCGACATCCTCGGGGCGTCCCAGTCCGGCGGCAAATCCACCCTGAAGCTGCTGCGCGTGATCACGGACGAGGCCGTTATCGCCCGTGCCCGGGAAGACGCCACGGCCATCCTGCAGCGGGACTCCACCCTGGCCCGGTATCCCGAGCTGGCGGCCGCCATCGAGCTGTACCTGAACCCCGAGCGGGAGGCCTTCCTTGAGCGCGGGTAGCCGGTGAGCCGCATCGTGGCCGGCGTGGCCGGGGGACTGACCCTGGCCAGCGTGCCGGGGGAGAACACCCGGCCAACGACGGACCGGGTCAAGGAGGCGCTGTTTTCCCGACTTGAGTCCTACGACGTCGTGGCCGGCGCCCGGGTACTCGACCTCTTCGCCGGCTCCGGGGCGCTGGGAGTCGAGACCGCCAGCCGCGGCGCCGCCACGGTGGACCTGGTCGAAGCAGCCGACAAAGCCGCGGAAGTGTGCCGCCGCAACGCCGAGCTGGTCAACGGCAAGCTGGGCCGGAAGACGGCCACGGTGCACCGCATGAAGGCGGAACGGTTCCTCGAGGACCTGCCGCCGGGACACCATTGGGACCTGGTGCTGATGGACCCGCCGTACCCGCTGGCCGAGGACGCGCTCGCCGGCATCCTCGCCTCCTTGTCCGGATTCCTTGCCGACGGCGCCGTCGTCGTCGTCGAACGCTCTTCGCGGTCACCCGAACCAGGATGGCCCGAAGGCCTCGTCCGGTTCGCCGTCCGGAAGTACGGCGAGACCCAGCTCTGGTTTGCCGAACCTGCGGCGGAACCGTCAGCTGCGGGCGAATGAATCGAGCTCCGGGCCGGTGAGGACGGCGGCCGGGTGCGGGCCCGCCGCCAGCAGGGCGGCCGACCATTCCGGCGGCCACGAGCCGTTGCGGGCGGCCAGGACGATGTTGCCCGCCCTTCGGCTGCCGAACATGCCGGTCTCGCCCAGCGCCGCCACCGAACCGGCGACCGCCGCGAGCTCGGCGATCTGCCGCTTGGCGAACGCCAGCGGCGGATCGTCTCCGACGTTGACCAGCAGCACCCCGTCCGGTTCCAGTGCCTCCAGCATCTCCTGGTAGAAGTCCGCCGTGGTCAGGTGCTCCGGGGCGTCGTCGCCGGCGAAAACGTCCAGCACGATCACATCGAAGGTGCCTTCGATGTCTCCGAAGGCCAGTTCATGCCGGGCATCGCCGAAGTGGACCGTCAACTCCGTGCCGTCGGGCATGGGAAGGTGCTCGAGGACGAAGTCCAGCAGCTCCCGCTCCAACTCGACGGCGACCTGCCGGGAACCGGGACGAGTGGCCTGCACATACCGGGCCAGCGTCAGGGCGCCGGCGCCCAGGTGGAGGCAACGCAGCGGGGCACCTGCCGGACCCGCCAGGTCGACGACGTTGGCGATCCGGCGCAGGTATTCGTAGAACACATGATCGGGATGCCGCAGGTTGACGTGCGATTGCTCCGCGCCGCCAATGCTCAGGACGTAGGACCCCGGCACCCGGTCGTCCTTGTCGACGCCGGCGTGGAGGCCGCTGCCGCGCAGGTAGCGTTCGGCCACGGCTCAGATCCTGCCCGGCAGGGAGGCGAGGCGTTGGGCGGCGTCCTGCAGGACCTCGATCCGCTTGCAGAATGCGAAACGCAGCAACGAGCGGGTGCGCTCGGCGCCGTCGGGGTGGCAGAAGACGGGCACCGGGATGGCGGCCACGCCGATCAGCCCGGGCAGCCGGCGGGCAAGGTCAAGTGCGTCGGTGATACCCAGCGGTGCCGTGTCCACGTTGACGAAGTAGGTGCCCTGCGGCGTGAAGACATCGAAGCCGGCCTGCCGCAAACCGTCGCTTAGCAGGTCCCGCTTGGCCTTCAGGCCGGCGGCGATCCCGCCGTAGAACGAGTCCGGCAGCCCCAGTCCCGCCGCCACCGCGTCCTGGAACGGTGCGCCCGAGCTGTACGTGAGGAATTGCTTGACCGTGCGGACGGCTGCGACGAGGTCCGCCGGGCCGGAGAGCCAGCCGACCTTCCAGCCGGTGAACGAAAACGTCTTGCCGGCCGACGAGATGGTGAGCGTCCGCTCGGCGGCTCCCGGCAGGGTGGCGATGGGGATGTGCGGTGCATCGAAGGTCAGGTGCTCGTAGACCTCATCGGTGACGATCAGCGCGTCGTAGCGCTCAGCCAGCTCGACGATGCGCAACAGGGCCTCGCGGGAGAAAACGCTGCCCATCGGATTGTGCGGGTTGTTGACCAGGACCATGCGGGTGCGCTCCGAGAAGGCCGCTTCGAGTGAGTCGAGGTCCGGCTGGAAATCGGGGGCGAGGAGCGGAGCCGTGGTGTGCCGGGCTCCGGCCAGGCCGATGATCGCCCCGTACGCGTCATAAAAGGGCTCGAACGTCAACACTTCGTCGCCCGGTCCGGTCAGGGCCAGCAGCGTCGCGGCCAGCGCCTCGGTCGCTCCGGTCGTGACGATGATCTCGGTTTCCGGGTCCGGTGACAGGCCGTAGAACCGCTGCTGGTGGGCGGCAATGGCGCTGCGCAGCGTGAGTGTTCCCTTGCCCGGAGCATACTGGTTGGCTCCGCCGCGGATGGCGTCGATGGCGGCGGCGGCGATTTCCGCCGGGCCGTCCTCGTCGGGAAAACCCTGCCCCAAATTGATGGCGCCGGTCCGCGCGGCGAGGGTCGTCATTTCCTCGAAGATGGTGAGGCCGAGGCCGCCGTCGTCGCCGAGGAGGTTCGATCCGGCCGCGGTCCGCTGCCACGGCGCCGGAACGCCGGCCCGCCGGCCGTGGACGAGTTGCCGCATAGCTGTGCTCATGACTCCCAGTATTACCACCGAAGCGTGGTGCACCGCCCGCCCGGATCGACTAGATTCGACTCTATGCGCCGTGCCGTCTGTCCAGGATCCTATGACCCGCTCCACAAAGGCCACGTGGAAATCATTGCCCGTGCCGCCAGCATGTACGACGAGGTCATCGTCGCCGTCTCGACGAACTATGCCAAGAAATACCGCTTCAGCCTGGACGAGCGGCTGACCATGGCCCGCGAGACGCTCTCCTACCTCCGCGGCGTGAGCGTTGAAGCGATGGGTGAAGGCCTGCTGGCCGAGTACTGCCGCAGCCACGGCGCCGGCGTCATCGTCAAGGGCCTGCGCTCATCGCAGGACTACCACTACGAACTGCCGATGGCCCACATGAACCGGCACCTGGCCGGCATCGAGACGGTTTTCCTCGCCGCGGAGAGCAGCTACACGCACCTGTCGTCGACCTTGATCAAGGAAATTGCCGCGCTGGGCGGGGATATCTCGGAGTTCGTGCCGAAGGCCGTGCTCGCCGGTTTCCGCGCCGCGGAGCAGCCCCGGTAGCCCGGCCCGGATCGCTGCCGGCGGTTGCGGCGGAGCCCGCGTTTGCTAACGTTTGACCCATGCCTCAAGCTCAATCCGTACGAAAAGCCGTTCTGCCCGCCGCCGGGCTGGGGACCAGGTTCCTGCCGGCCACCAAGGCCATGCCGAAGGAAATGCTGCCCGTCGTCGACAAGCCGGCCATCCAATATGTCGTCGAAGAAGCGACGCGCGCCGGCCTGGACGACGTCCCGATGATCACCGGGCGCAACAAGCGGTCCCTCGAGGACCACTTCGACCGGGTCCCGTTTATCGAGCAAACCCTGGCGGACAAGGGCGACGACGACAAGCTGGCCGCGGTGCGGGAATCTTCCCAGTTGGCCGACATCCATTACCTGCGCCAGGGCGACCCCAAGGGGCTCGGCCACGCCGTTCTCTGCGCCAGGCAGCATGTGGGCAACGAGCCCTTCGCCGTCCTGCTGGGCGATGACCTGATCGACGAGCGCGACGAACTGCTCACGGAGATGATTGCGGTCCAGCAGGCGACCGGCGGCTCCGTCATTGCCCTGATGGAAGTCGATCCGGAAGCGATCAGCGCCTACGGGTGCGCGGACATCAGCCGCATCGACGGCGCGGCGCACGTGAAGGTGAACGGCCTGGTGGAGAAGCCCGCCGCCGCCGAGGCGCCGTCGAACCTGGCCGTGATCGGCCGTTATGTCCTGCATCCCGCGGTCTTCGACGTGCTGGAGGAGACCCCGCCGGGCCGCGGCGGAGAAATACAGCTGACGGACGCGCTGCAGGTGCTGGCCGGCTCCGAGGAGGCCGGCGGCGGGGTTTATGCCGTGGTCTTCAAGGGCCGCCGCTACGACACCGGGGACAAGCTCAGCTACCTCAAGGCCGTCGTCTCCCTGGCCACGGAGCGCGAGGACCTGGGACCCGAGTTGCGCTCCTGGATCGTGGACCTGGCAGCACAGATCCAGGTTGAGAGGCCGTTGCAGCCCGCCGGACGGGACTGACGGACGCGTAGCGCCGCCGGTTTGGGCCCGCGGGAGATCCGGGCTAAGATGATACGTCGGTCGTATGTTCTTTAGGAGTTCTCAGTACTGTGGTCTTGAACCATGATCAAAGTTCGGCCTTGACCCTTGCGGTCAAGGACCTCGGGCGCAGCCCGGGCACCATGCGGACTCTTGAAGAACGTATCGCTGCACCGAAGGATTTCGGTGTAGCACTCATTGGCGTTCAGGAAGGCTCCGACATGGAGTTGGACCTGAAGCTTGAGGCCGTGCACGAGGGAATCCTGGTTTCCGGCACCGTTTCCGTGGCTGTCACGGGCGAGTGCGGGCGTTGCCTGGATCCCATCGCGTACGACCTCGACGTCAATGTGCAGGAACTCTTCTACTACGAGGAAGCTGAACTCCTCGAGGAAGAAGAACAGGACGAACAGCGGCGGGTTGAGCGCGATCTGATCGATCTCGAACCGGCGCTGCGGGACGCAGTGGTGACCGCCCTGCCGTTCCAGCCGGTGTGCCGGGAAGACTGCCAAGGCTTGTGCCCGGAATGCGGGATGCGCCTTGAAGAGGATCCGGGTCACCACCATGAGGTCGTGGATCCTCGCTGGGCAGCCCTTGCCGGGTTGGCCGGTACGGCCGCCGACGAGGCGTCCGAAAGTAAAGAGTCAGACGAGAGAGAAGAGAGTTAGCCGTGGCTGTTCCCAAGCGGAAGATGTCCCGCTCGAATACGCGCGCCCGCCGGTCCCAGTGGAAGGCCACTGCGCCCAACCTGGTCAAGACCGTTGAGAACGGCCGTGTCACCTACAGCCTGCCGCACCAGGCCAAGGTTGTCACCGACTCGGCAGGCACCGCGCTGTTCCTTGAGTACAAGGGCCGCAAGGTAGCCGACGCGTAACAACGTCCGGTATGCCTTCAACTGAAGAGCTTTTGGAGCGTCTCGGCGTTGATATCGACGCCGAGACGCTCCGTCTTGCTTTAACCCACCGTTCCTACGCCTACGAGCACGGCGGACTGCCGACCAACGAGCGCCTGGAATTCCTCGGCGACTCGATCCTGGGCTTTTCCGTGACCGACGCGCTGTACCGGGACAACCCGGACCTGCCCGAGGGCGAACTGGCCAAGCGGCGCTCCGCCGTCGTCTCCACCCGGGCGCTGGCCGGCATCGCGCGCAGCCTGGACGTCGGCCGGCACGTGCTGCTCGGGCAGGGCGAAAAGCTCACCAACGGGGCCGACAAGTCGTCCATCCTGGCCGACACGATGGAGGCCCTCTTCGGCGCCGCCTACCTGTGCCAGGGCATCGAAACGGCGCGCCAACTCGTGATGCGCCTCGTCGGGCCGCTCCTGGCGGACGCCGACGCCCTGGGCGCGGGCACGGACTGGAAGACCAGCATCCAGGAGTTGGCCGCCGCCCGGAAGATGGGCACCGTGACCTACCAGGTGGAGGGATCGGGCCCGGACCACGCCCGGACCTTCGTGGCCACGCTGCTGATCGGCACCACCGAATACGGCCGCGGCACCGGACATTCCAAGAAGGAAGCCGAGCAGGAAGCCGCCGCCACCACGTGGCGGGCGCTGCGTGCCTCGCTGCCCGTATCGGTGACGGAGACCGCCGACTCCGATGCCTGAACTGCCTGAGGTGGAGGTTGTCCGCCGCGGGCTCGCCCAGTGGGTCCGCGGGCGGACGATCACCGGAGTGGACGTCCTGGACGAGCGTTCCATCCGGCGCCACGCCCTCGGAGCCGACGACCTGCGCGGCAACCTCATCGGCGCCCACGTGGCCGACGTCGCCCGGCGCGGGAAATTCCTCTGGATGCCGCTGCTGGAGACCACGCCGGCCCCTTCGCCGTACCCGGCCGCCGCTGAGGCCGTGCCCGACGAGCCCAAACTCGCCCTCATGGCACACCTCGGCATGAGCGGACAACTGCTGGTCGAAGACAGCGGGCAGCCCGACGAGAAGCACCTGAAGGTCCGGTTGACGCTCAGTCCGGCCGGCGGGCCCGATGGCCCGCCGATGCCGGCCGAGCTGCGCTTCGTGGACCAGCGGATTTTCGGCGGCATGTTCCTGGCGGACCTGATGCCCACCCCTGACGGCCATGCCGGCGGCATGTCCGAGACCGGCCTGCCGCTGATCCCGGTCGAGGCCTCGCACATCGCCCGCGACCCGCTCGACCCCGCGTTCTCCTTCGAGGCGTTCTACCAGCGCCTGCGCAGCCGCAAGACCGGCATCAAGCGCGCCATCCTGGACCAGGCCCTGGTCTCCGGCATCGGCAACATTTATGCCGACGAAGCCCTGTGGGCCGCGAAGCTGCACTACGCCCGCCCGACCGACACCCTGCGCCGCAAGGAAGCGGAGCGGCTGCTCAGCGCGTGCCGGGACGTCATGAGCAGGGCGCTCGACGCCGGCGGCACCAGCTTCGATTCCCTCTACGTGAACGTCAACGGCGCCTCCGGATACTTCGAACGGTCGCTGAACGCCTACGGCCGGGAGGGCGAACCCTGCCACCGCTGCGGCGACCTGGGGCTGCCCACGAAGATCCGCCGGGACACCTTCATGAACCGGTCGTCCTACACCTGCCCGGCCTGCCAGCCGAGGCCCCGGAACGGCCGCTGGTAACGGCCTACTGTCCCAGCTCCGCCAGCACCGCGTCCGTGTAGGCAGGCCACGCGTCGGCGGCCCAGGGCCCGAAGTCGCGGTCGGTGAGCGCGATGCAGGCGGCGCCGGCGTCCGGATCCACCCAGAGAAAGGTGCCGGACTGGCCGAAGTGGCCGAACGTTTTCGGCGAGCTCTTGCTGCCGGTCCAGTGCGGGTCCTTGTGGCCGCGGATCTCGAAGCCCAGGCCCCAGTCGTTGCCCTGCTGGCGGCCGAACCCCGGCAGCACGCCGGCCAGGCCCGGGTAGGCCACCTGCGTCGCTTCCTGCACCGTGGCGGCGGCCAGCAGCGACGGCCGCTGGAGCTCTGCGGCGAACCGGGACAGGTCGTCGGACGTGGAGGTCGCCCCGGCCGCGGGGGAGCCGTCCAGGCTGGTGTCCTTCATGCCGAGGGGAACGAGCACGCCTTCGCGCAGGTAGTCCGCGAAGGCCATGCCCGCGGCGGCCTCGAGCGTCTCGCCGAGCACCTCGAAGCCGGCGTTGGAGTAGAGCCGCCGGTCGCCGGGGGCGAACCTGACGGTGCGGTCGCCGAAGTCGTAGCCGGCGCTGTGGGCCAGCAGGTGGCGGACGGTGGCGCCCTCGGGGCCCGCCGCCTGGTCCAGTTCCAGCGCGCCTTCCTCCACGGCCAGCAGCACCGCATAGGCGCTGAGCAGCTTGGTCACGGACGCCAGCGGGAAGCGCCGCTGCTGGTCGCCATGGGAGGCAACGACGGCGCCGTCGGCCCCGACGACGGCGGTGGCCGCGTGGTCCACCGGCCAGGATTCGATCAGCTTCACGCTTTCCAATGCTTGCTCCTACCTCGTCGTTCCGCCGTAGTGGGCTGCCAGCCGTCGCAGCCCTTCTTCAATGCTGACCTCGGGCACCCAGTCCAGCACCTCGCGGGTGCGGCGCTGGTCGAACCAGTGCGCGGTCGACAGCTGCTCCGCCAGGAAGCGCGTCATGGGCGGTTCGTCGCGGACCAGCCCGCGGGCTCCGGCGGCCGTCCAGGCCCGTTCG